>JBFOMC010000092.1:0-5443 GCA_040830565.1 Flavobacteriaceae bacterium | reverse complement strand
TGGGAAATCCCGGCAATGGTCTGGTTACCTTTCCCATCAAGATCACCAATACAGGTACGTATAGGTTTACCTGGAGATCTTCTTTTAGGAAGGGCAACAATGGAACGGAGCATAATGATACCTGGCTACGTTTCCCGGATGCGAAGGATTTCTTTGGTAAAAAAGCTAATGGCAACAAAGTTTATCCCAGTGGTACCGGAAAGTCGCCTAATCCTCATGGGGCTTCAAAAGACGGCTGGTTTAAGATCTACAGAAGTGGAAACAACAACGATTTCAGTTGGCAAGCCAGAACCTCGGACAATGATGCGCACGATATCTATGTGACCTTTGATATTCCAGGAGTGTATGCATTAGAGGTGTCTGCCCGATCTGACTTTCACGGTGTAGACAGGATGCTTCTATTCAAGGAAAATATTTCCCAGAACGACGCTCTTGGTGAAGCGGACACTTTCAGCAATAAAAAAGACTGTAACTAGTATTAATTGATTTCAGGTATTGCTTAATTGACCTGTTTACGGGAAGTACTTTTGAATGAGTTGCCTGAAGTAACTGTTAAGATTTAAAGCCAGAACACAAGTTTTGGCTTTTTTGTTTCAAATCTTTTGATAAATAGTTAAAAATATGAGGTTCCCTGGCTTTATTGTTATTTTAGAAGGCCCAAAGAATGTGGAACTCAAAAAGAGTTCTAGATTTGTTGGGGCCTAATCAACGACCAAACACCACGATATTACTAAAACATGATTCGAACTTCTTTTACTCTGGTACTGACAATACTACTCTTTGGTGTCTCTTGCAAGACGGATAAAAAAGATACATTTCAAATCTCACGCTCCCAGGAGCTGGCCGAAAAAAACAAAGTGCACAATCAGTTGCTCGATATTGAAAAGGAGCAGGGGTGGAGCTTGCTTTTTGACGGTAAAAGCCTTAACGGTTGGCATCTTTTCAATAAACCGGACTCTACCCGATTTTCGGCCTGGGAGGTAAAAGATGGTGCAATTTTTTGTAATGCCACAGATGAATCCACAGTCTTTGGGGATTTGGTGACGGATAAGGTTTTTGAAGATTACGAACTGGTGTTTGAGTGGCAGATGGCCCTCCGTGGAAATGGGGGTGTTTTTATCAATGTACAGGAGACTCCGGAATATACAGCTACTTACCAGACAGGACCGGAATACCAGCTCCTGGAGCCCTCGCATAGTGATATGAATACACCTTTAAAAAGGCCCGGCTGCCTATGGGGATTATCTCCTCAAGTAAACGAGGTGGAGTCGAAACCTACAGGACAATGGAATACCGCGAGGATCGTTCAACAGACCGGAAAGATCCAATTTTATCTCAATGGAAAACTTACTGCTGAAGAGGATTTAAAGTCAGCAGCCTGGACCAAAAAGGTTGCCGACTCAGGTTTTAAAGATGCCCCTGGTTTCGGGAAGGCCACCCAGGGGAAAATTGCGCTTCAGAACTGGTATTTTGAGGCTTGGTTCCGCAATATGAAAATCCGTGAGCTATAAGGATCATAGTTGGTGTACCTAGGTTAATTAAAAAGTACATTTCTTCAAGATGTATTAACGGAGATTGTGTTAACTTTCCACTTAGTTTTTACCTAGAGATCCACTGGCCTAATACGTTCAATTTTTAGTATAACATAAAACTATTGATATTGAAACAAATATTCATTGGCACCCTTTTCCTTCTCAGCCTCCAGCTAAATGCTCAAGACCCTATTATTTCAGATAAGGAATCGACTTGGAAGAATTTCACTTATGACATGGGCAATGTTTTTGGGGGAATTGGTCATTCCTATTCCCGACCATTTCATTGGCAAGGAAATGATTGGGCCAACTTTGGTTATTTGTCGGCGGGAACAGCGGCTTTGTTTTTGGTAGACGACGAGTTCCAAAATTGGACTAATGGTTTTAGTGAGGATGTGCCTGATTTTATAACGGAGTATGGCCACAAGTACGGTAATCCCAACAACAATTATATGCTTACCGGTGGCGTTTATTTGGTGGGCCTTTTTACCAAAAATGAAAAATTAAGACGTACCGGAGTGCTACTAATCTCCTCGGCCACAGCCGGTGGGTTCTTACAGCAGGTAAGCAAGCGCATCATTGGTAGGGCCCGACCTAGAAGTGGAGATAGCTCTGGCACCTATGATCCTTTACACCTCGACCGAGTCTTTAACTATGATTCCTTTCCATCTGGCCATGCTTTGCTTGCTTTTTCCAACGCCTACATCATAGCTAAACAGTTTAAAAGTCCCTGGATCAAGGCCGGGCTGTATACTATAGGGTCTATTCCGGGTATTGTACGAGTTATGGATGATTTTCATTGGATCTCCGATGTGGCATTCGGCACAGTGCTCAGTATTTTTATTGTGGAAACCATCGACAAATATCTGGACTCCAAATACAATGAAAAATACAATACACAATCCAAAAAATTAAGCTGGAATATGCGTTTTGGACCTGGAACTGTAGGTGTCGCTGTTCAGTTTTGAGGGTTGTTTTTGGGTACTTTATTTGGCTTCCGTGAGGGAACGAATGACCGAATCAAACTTCAAAATCTTAGTGCCACATAAACACCACTTCCATTGTGGTTAAAGTTAGGAGCTACTACTAATTTTTCATTTTTTTTGAAGGGATTCCAGGTAAAAAGATAGTCGAAATGATATACTAACTTGGTGACAGCCATGCCCACTGCCGATCCTATGATTACATCCGAAAACCAATGCTTGTTTTTGGCCATCCGGAGGTAGGCTGTGGTTATAGCAAATGCATAACCCGAATACGCCAGTAAAGGTTCGGTATTTTTGAACTCTTCATAAAAGACAGTTGCGCTGGCAAAAGCCAAAGAAGTATGTCCGGAGGGAAATGCCTCGTAGTTTGCACCGTTTGGACGTTCCTTGTCTATGGCCCGCTTTAATCCTGTGGTGATCAATTGGGTAAATAGTATTGAAAATGTGGCATTTTTTGTTTGGTCGAACCAATGGTTTTCAGCTTGTATCCCGAAACCATCAGCCAGGTACATTCCCGCTATTGGGGCAAACCTGGTATAATCATCGATATTGGTAGATAGATTTCTATTTACTTTTGGTTGCCAGTTTCGCTCCAAATCACTATCAGTGATGATCAGGGCCATTCCGGTCAATGCAACCGGAATTATCATTTTTTCGTCCAGGGATGGTGAGTTACGGTCAAGGTTTCTTTTCTCCGTAGTACCCTTTTCCTTTTTCACAGCATCCTGTGCATGTAAACAAATTGCTCCCAAAGACCAGACAAAAAGGCAAAAAAGATACTTGAATTTCATTGTTCTTAAAACTTGCTTGGTTGCTTCAAAAGCTTGTGGGTAAAATACAGAATTCCCAACGTCCAGGGATGGTCATTTACAATAAAACGCAAAGTTATATCTGATAGTATTTCAAATAAGCTGTATATGCCTTTTTACGCAATAAAAAACATATTTGGATCATTCTTCACCTTCATGACATTTCGGTGGGCAACTGTACAGCGCTATGCTTGCCTGCCTACTGGCGGGTAGCTTGAGCTTTGGAAAAGCAATGGTTCTACACAATTAAATTTCCTATTTTTATAGATATACTAAGAATATGAAGACAGTTCAATTGGATGTTTTGTTGACTAAACTGAAGAGGAATTTTTGGCTGTGTAGTTTGCTGAGCTGGACTTTTTTTGGTTTTATCTTGTTCTTATCAGGATTTAGCCATCAGTCCTTTGCTTCTACATTGGTGAGAAACGGCTTGTTTATTCTTGTAGGTTTCTCCTTGTCGTTTTTGTTGCGATTTAGTTATAAATACATATGGGAAAAATATTCGTCAATTTTTATTAATGGTGTGGCAACTTCCATACTCTCATTTCTATGCGGAGTTATTTCAGGGATGATATTGAATCCCATTACCTTTTACGGTTTTCGCGGAGGCCTTGGAGACGAACCATTGTTTACACTTTTTGCTGGGGTCCTTAATTTCTCTTTTGTTTTTATGATATGGAGCGCCGGCTACTATATAGTAAAAAATCACTTCAATCCGTTCTCTGAGGATAAGGAAAGCACTAAATATCTGTGGCGTATTCCCGTAGACCTTAGCAAGGAGATATTATTGCTAAAGACCGAAGACATTACTCACATCAAATCGGACGGAGATTACGTCAATATATTTTCGGGAAACAAATCATACCTTTTGCGAAAGTCGCTAAGCAGTATTTTGAAACAGCTGAACCCAGATTTCTTTCAGAGAATACACCGCTCTACGGTGGTCAATACAGATTATATAAAATCATTGAAACCGCACACTAACGGTGAATATTTTTTGATACTTTCCGATGGGACATCTTTAAAACTAAGTCGGAGCTATAAACATGTCTTGAAAAGGTATCTGGAACCAACTAAATAGGATCACTTCACCGAAAATTCAACTCGGCTCAACACCTTATTCTTTCACTTAAAAGATTGGTTCTCGCAGCGGACCATCATTGATCTCATATTTGTTAATTTTCCATGTGACAGCAGTTTGTTTGATGGCTTGGGGCAAATACATCTTAGGGTAGGAGAAAAGCAAATCAACTAATTTCTCACAACAATTATTTAATAAAAAATATGCTAATTGATTATAGATACCTGGTAGTCCTAATAGCTATCTTTCTTCTAGTGTCTTGTCATAATAAACAAAAAGAAAATGACAATTCAATCTCGTTAGAGCAAGTTATCAAGGCCAATTCCGAGTCCCTTGGAGGAGATCATCAAATAGATAAAATTGATGCTATAAAAATAACTAGTATTATGAAAGAAGAAACTTATCATGATAGCGTAGTTTTCGTAGCAGATCGTCTTGGGAGAATGAGAGTTGATATTTATGACCTTAATTCAAACATTAGGGTATTTTCTGAAAGTTATGATGGAGAAAATGGCCATCAAAGATCTCCGAAAAAAGGGCAAGAATTATCTTCTGAAAAAGGAACCCTTGCCTTGTCTCATACAGTACAGTTCCCCGGCCATATATTTCAATTAAAAGATATGGCCCAAAATGGTCATAAGGCAGAATTGATTGGTAAAGAAAAGATAGATGGCATTGACTATCATATTATAAAACTTACGCTATCAGATGGATTTGAAAGTTATTATTTCGTGAGCTCAAAAGACTGGTTGATCCATAAAATAAGAAGTAAAAGAGCTCTCCACGTAGATATTGATCCAAACGAGCAATTTATTGAAGTACAACATTCGAATTACAAAAGTGTGAATGGCGTGCTTAAGCCATTTAAGGTAATCGAGGTGGATTTAAAAACGAATAAGATTTTGGTTGAAACTATTATTTCAAAATACCTCATCAATCCTAAAATAAATGACAGCCTATTTGTGAACCTGAACAAGGTATACTAACTAGCGTCGGTAGCTTTTAATAAAGAGGCCTTGAAATGAAAAAACTGAG
>JBFOMC010000091.1:0-17478 GCA_040830565.1 Flavobacteriaceae bacterium | reverse complement strand
CTTAAAGCTATGTCCAATTCATTGAGTTCTGGCCAAATATCATCTGGCGAAGTAGCCCCAAAAGAGGTAAACTGCAAGGGAACCTCAATCTGATAGAAGTTTTCCGAAAAGTCTGTTCCAATTCTTAAGAAACCGACCAGGGGGATATCGTCATCCAGGTAATCCCCGTCAAGGATCTTTTCTGCGTGCATGAACATTTTTATCCGCTCGTATTGGCGAACATCAATATTTACATTTTTAAACACTCCTCTGGAATCCTGAGACTCAAGATTTTCTACTACAAAGGAAAGTGACTGCTCATTCTGACGGATAATAGTGTTATTATTGTTCAGTTGTTCCCTGACCACTCCGGGGGGAAGTACATACGGAATAGGAATTCTGGAGTTGTTTTCCTCAATATTCACGGTATTTACGTCCACTATTGTGCCATCGTCTGAAGGATCATCTTCATTGGCTTCAAGGGTTTTGGTATAATTCCTCCAATCACCTCTCACCAAATCCAGGGTGGCAAACCTAAGAACTACATTATCTGTAAATCCTGTCAGGTACATTCTCATAAAACTGATAGACCTGAAATCTGATATTCCCCCAACGGCCTCTGTGAAGTCGCTCAAAGGAATTTTATATTGTATCCAACGGCGGTTGAGTTGATTCCCATTAGGTAGGTCTGGTGTAAGTCCCTCCTTGATATCCGTTACATACTGATCGTCTATTGTGGTATTTGGACGTATTTGAATACGGTATTCATAGTAACTGTTTATCGTATTCATGGTGAGGTCTCTATCAATATCTTCAACATCCGGAAGTGTGGTAGAACCTCTATTTGTATTCGTTACAGCCACAGGAGAGTTTCCATCCGGATTGTTGAAATCAATGTAGCGTTCCAGGATGTTTCCTTCTCTGTTTAGATAGTATTCATAATTATCCAAAGCAGGGTCATCACCTGGTCCATAAATAGCCACTTCCTCTGAATCGTCTAAGCCATCAAAGCCAATATCCTGTAACGCTCTGTTGGCTTCAGCAGCATCAAAGGCATATACCAAGGCCTGTGTCGCGGGTACCTTTCCCCATACTGTAGAAGTGGTAAGGTCATTACTCCCCACTCCCGGCAGACCGTTCTCGTATTGTTTTCTTCCATCCTCCAGAATGTCTTCGGATATATTTCCCAAATTGATTACCAATTCTCCGGGGCCAGTGGCTATTCCGTCTACATAAGGATCCATTACCCAAAACTGTACGAACTCTACGTTGGATTGTTCAAAGTTGGTACTGCTTAAAGAACGCATTATTCCTGCCCACTTTTCGTTAGGTAGCAAGTTGCCGAAATTGGTGTTGGCATTATACGGACCTCTTTGATTTGGGTAAAATGCCAAATCCAGAGAATTTTGCACTGTCGTTTGCCCCTGTGCAATATCGATCTGGGGAAATACTTCGTCTACAAATATTCTTCGGGTTTCGTTCGTAGAAATATCGTTATCACTAATACCCGCTGGCCGTTGGTTGGTATAGAAAATCGGATCGATGGTGTACCAGGCCATTTTTGCCCGTTCATAACCGGTTTCAATGTCTTGTTCTCCGTCAGTTTTAAACTCTTCCGGCGTACTGGCAAGGGTCCAGCCCAAAGAGGAGCGAATATCTATAAGTGCCTGAGCGCCTTCAAAATCATCGAGATAGGTAGTAGTTTCCCCACGGAAATCAGCATTCTTTGGGGAGTTTGGTCTTAAAAATGCTACCTCTCCTCTAACCGAAACGTTGGAAGGCACGTCAGTATCAATATTTGGTAACTTGTTCGCTAACCTGGTTAGAAAAGGAACCTCCGTAGAGAAATTTCCATTAAGGCCAAAGATCGTATTGTTCACGGGTTCTACACCAAAATTAGATTTTTGTGTAAGCGGCCGTTCATTGAGATTAAGTAGCGTACCTCCCAAAACGAAATTTTTGCTAAACTGATGCTCTACATTGATCCCTGTAAATCTTCTGGTCTGTTGCCCGAAAACTGCATTGTTTTCAACTGAAATATTTATTGGAGTATTGGAGGCCTCCAAACTCGGATCCAATATTTGAACCGTACCCGCCTGGTAATTCACGGTATAATCTATCCCTTCTTGTAATTGTCTGCCACCAGCCGTTACTCTTACCGATCCGCGAGGAACATTAAATGCTCCGATGGGAATACCATTGGCCCCTTCAGATTTATACCGACCTTTGAGCCTAAATCTGTTCTTTTCGGCATCCTCAAGAGATGCAGCCTTGGTCTCCGCATACATATCCCTGAAAACATACTTTTGCTGGTTTACGTTATAGCTACTTTCATCCTCATAGTCTCCCCCTCCGCCTAAACGTTCGTATAAGAACTCCCCAAAAGGCTCAACCTTGGTGAAAATAATCTGTCCTCCCTGGGTATTTACCGTAATTCCGGGAACAAAATCAAAGAAACCATCACCGCCGGGTTGTATGTCGTTATAGATATTTAACCGGTCAAGATTAAAAACACTTAGCAGAATTTGATCCTGCAAACCTGTGGGCCATCCGCTTCCCGGGCTTTCATCTACAGGTGTGATATAGTTACGAGGCGTAGATTCTGTGTATAAGATATTCAACTTAAAGTCTTCCTGACTTAACTGAAAGGCTCCGGTCGCATAAATGTTCTTCATCATCAGATCCCAAATAGGATCATTTACGTTGGTGATATTACTCTTTAGCAGCTTAAGGATGAGTGTATTATTATTGATCTCCACATCTGCTCCCGGTGCCACGGTAGTGGCATCAAGACCGCCATTAGCAAACTCCCCAACCTGAAAGACCTCTCCTCTGAAGGTGTATTGAAATGCCACCCCTAATACCTCATCATTGCTTAAGCGCTGATTAAGCGATATATATCCCAATTGGGAATTGAACTGATAATCTCTTCCGAATTCTAGCTTCCTGGCATTTTCAAGAATAGCATAATCAAAACCTTGATTTATTTGATAACCAGTACTGATATTAAATCCATCATCAACTGTTGCGATATCTCTGATCGAATTGTTCAATATCCCCCCTGCTCCTATGAGTGTAGGATCATAGTCGTTAGCTCCGTTTCTTGGCAACTCAGGATTTGCTCCTGCCACGTTAAAGAAGCCTGCGGGTTCGCCATTAGCAATACCTATTCTGGTATCCGGTTTTAAGGCTTCACCCAAATCTTGTATGGCCACTACATTTCTGACATTCAAAGTTTGCTGACTACGGTTGGTAACCCAAACCTCAAGGCGAGTGATCTGAATTTGACTGCTGATATAAGGGTAGGTGGCCAGGGCATCGTCATAGGCATTTCTAAAATACTGCGCTAAGAAAAAGTGCTTGTCCTCGTCGTAATCCAGAGCTGTCAGTTCAAAATCGCTGAGAGTTCCTCCTCCCTGGGCTACAACGGTATTGTTTTGTGAGCGTTGTTCGGAAAATACCGCTGTTACCGTGGTTTTTCCAAACTGTAATTGTGTCTTAACTCCAAAAAGGCTTTGCGCTCCCGTAATCAAAGAGCTGTTCAGAGGCATATTGACATTACCGATCTCAATCTTGCGAATAATGTCATCTTCTGTAGGGGTATAATCTAACTTGACCAGGTTCTGAAAGTCAAAAGTGGCCTCAGTATCGTAATTCGCGGTAACCTGTAACCTTTCTCCAATTTTCCCAAGCATGCTTAGGCTAATACGCTGATCAAAATCGAAGGAAAGATTGGTTCTGTTTCGAGGAGATAGGGCGGGATTATCATTTTTCTGCCAAATAACCCCTAAATCCATAGCGACAGAACCCTGAGGAATTACTTCAATAGTATTTCCTCCAAAAACAGATTCAAAGAAGCTGCTGTTTATATAGAAATTGGGAAGCAGGTTCTTCCTGGCCTCCTCGCTACCCTGCTTTTTCCCTGAAAAGGCATCTATCTTCTCCTTGAAGTAAGATTTCATATTCTCTTGCCTAACCAGTTCCAAATATTCTTCAGGTGTGAGAATAATGGGATAGCTAATATCAAAATCCCCTATACTCTCAGTATAGATATATCTGTCTAATTTGGGATCGTAAGTATATTTAGAAACTATGCTATCCGGGTTCTCAAGAACCAACCTTCCAAGCGCAAATCCTGTCTGTACGGAATCTGTTTCTTGTTCATTTGTCTCCTGCCCCAAGGAAGTGTCCAGTGTTCCAAGGAAAACAACGAAAATGAAAAAAAGCCTAAATACGTGAGATTTAAGTAAAGATTTTGCCCCTCTTTTCAAACTTATTACAAATTTTTCAGCGAGAGTTTTATGATGTCCTCTACGCTTAGTGCGGGATCCTTGCTTAATACCGTATTCACAACCCTTTCCGATTGCTTTCTGGCAAATCCAAGAACCTCTAAAGCAGATAACGCTTCTTCTTTGGTTGTATTGTTTGAATTTGAGGAAACTTCGTCAATATCATATATTTTTAAAACCTTGTCTTTTAAGTCTAGAATAACCCGTTGAGCAGTTTTAGCTCCTATCCCCTTGATAGCCTGGATTGAAGGCACATCAGAAGAGGCAATAGCGTCCCTGACCTGTGATGGAGTGAGGGAAGATAACATAGTCCTTGCCGTACTGGTTCCGATGCCCGAAACGGAAAGCAATAATCTAAATATTTCCCGTTCAGATTTTTCGGCAAAACCGAATAGGGTGTGCGAGTCTTCTTTTACCTGTAAATGCGTATAGAGCTGAATGTGTTCTGCATCACTGATTTTTGAAAAGGTATGTAATGAGATATTGACGAAATAACCCACTCCGGAGCATTCAATTACCAGGTGAGTTGGGTATTTTTCTACGAGTTTCCCTTTAAGGTGGGTGATCATTCTTATTTATTGGTTAGTGATTATACGTCGTTCTTTTAGTATTGGTTTGGACTATTCAGCGAGTACGGTCTGCCCCATTTTTGCTTTCTTTCGCTTTTCTCGCTCTTGAGCGTCAATTACCGCAACCGCAGTCATGTTGACCATTTCTTCCACACTGGCACCTAACTGCAATATGTGAACTGCCCTCCTCAAGCCTAACATAATTGGGCCTATAGAATCTGCATTATTAAGTTCTTTCAGAAGCTTATAGGTAATATTCGCGGACTCTAAATTTGGAAAAATAAGCGTATTTACTTTTTTTCCAGCCAGTTTTGAAAATGGGAATTGACTCTCATGCAATGTTTTGTTCAGGGCGAAGTCTGTCTGAATTTCCCCATCTACAATAAGCTCCGGATTATTGGCATGTAGAATTTCTACCGCCTTTTTCACTTTTGTAGCGTGTGGATGGTTTGAAGATCCAAAATTTGCATAGGACAATAGAGCCATTACCGGGTTAAAGCCGAAGTTAGTAGCTACATTAGCCGTCATTAGGGCAATTTCTGCTATTTCTTCAGCTGAGGGATCAATATTGATAGAGGTGTCTGCCAAGAATATTGGACCACGTTTGGTGATCATAATATGAACCGTAGCAGCCCTGGTAACCCCTGAGGCCCTTCCAATCACCTCAAAAACCGGTTTTACCGTTCGGGGATAGGCCATCGAATGTCCGGAAATCATGCCGTCAGCATCACCTTCAAGCACCATCATAGAACCAAAATATGTTCTTTGCCGCATTTTGGACATGGAGTTGTACATGGTAGCTCCTGTCCTTCTTCTATTATCCCAGTACTTTGTGGCATACCTTAGGCGGGTTTTTTCCGATTCTGCAGCTAAAGGATCTATGATTTCAATTTCTGCATCGAACTCCAGTTCCTTTTTTAAAGCCAAGACCTTTTCTTTGTTGCCCAGCAGTACCGGGATCGCTATTTTTTCTTCGTGCGCAATTTGAGCTGCCTTTACTACATCAAGGCGATCTGCCTCGGCAAAAACTATTTTTTTTGGATTTGCTTTGGCTCTAGTCATTAACAACCTCATTACCTTGTTGTCGTCCCCGGACCGTTGTAAGAGCTCTTCCTCATAAGCTTCCCAATTTGCTATGGGTTGTTTGGCAATTCCACTTTCCATTGCCGCCTTGGCCACCGCCGGCGGGATCATGGCAATAAGCCTTGGATCAAAAGGTTTGGGGATGATATAATCTTTTCCGAAAGCCAGCCTGGTCTCCCCATAAGCAATGTTTACCTGTTCTGGCACGGGTTCCTTGGCCAGATCTGCCAGGGCTTTTACAGCGGCCATTTTCATGGCTTCATTGATTGAGGTCGCTCTAACATCCAGCGCACCTCTAAAAATAAATGGGAATCCTAAAACATTATTCACCTGGTTGGGGTGGTCAGATCTTCCAGTAGCCATAATGATATCATCTCTGGTTTTACAGGCCAAACTGTATTTTATTTCCGGATCGGGATTTGCCATGGCAAAAACTATTGGGTTTTTGGCCATTGTTTTTAAAGCTTTGGGACTCAGGATATCGGCCATGGACAGCCCAATAAAGACGTCTGCGTCTATCATGGCTTCATCAAGGGTGTCTATTTTCCTATCCGTGGCAAACTCCTTTTTTTCTTCAGACAGATTATCTCTATCCTTCCTGATAACGCCCTTGCTATCTAGCATGACAATATTCTCCTGCAATGCTCCGAAGGCCTTGTACAACTTTGTACAGGAAATTGCTGCCGCGCCCGCACCGCTAACTACGATGCGAATCTCTTCTATCTTTTTGTCTGCAATTTCCAAGGCATTCAAAAGAGCCGCAGCGGAAATAATTGCAGTACCATGCTGATCATCATGCATTACCGGGATATCTAGCTCCTCCTTTAATCTCCGCTCTATTTCGAAAGCCTCTGGAGCTTTGATATCTTCAAGATTTATACCTCCGAAGGTCGGGGCTATAGTCTTGACGGTTTCTACGAATTTATCTACATCTTTAGTGTCTAATTCAATATCAATCCCATCTATATCCGCAAAGATTTTAAAAAGCAAACTCTTACCTTCCATTACCGGCTTTGAGGCTAAAGGGCCGATATCACCAAGCCCTAAAACGGCGGTACCGTTAGAAATAATTGCGACGATATTGCCTTTGGCTGTATATTTATAAACGTTTTCCTCTCTTTTTTTGATTTCCAGGCAGGGCTCCGCAACACCAGGGGAATATGCCAGCGCCAAATCTCTCTGTGTGGAATAGTGCTTTGTGGGGACAATTTTGATCTTCCCAGGCTGCGGCTCAGCGTGGTATTTCAAAGCCTCTCTTCTATTTTTTTCTTTACTCATGGTGTTTGGATTTCAAAAGCAAATTTAGGGGTATTATTTAGAAATTTGATATGCCTTTAGGTTTAAAGCATAAGAGAACCGAGCTCCCAAGTAGTTAAAACATAAAGGAGGTAATGAGAGAAACGTTTTAGGTCTGAGCAAGGAAACTTTTTAAGAGGGATCTTACCCTGGCGGTATTCTCAACATAGTACTTGGCTTGGGTCTTTTGTCTTCCTACTTTAACGGTAACTGCAGTCTCTGGTAATTCCTGAAACATAAACTCGTCTGTCCAGTCCTCTCCAAGGGCAAAAACGAAATCGTAATTTCCTTCACCTATCACGCGTATGGAGGCCCTTCCTTTATTTACGTTACTGCTTTTCACTTCCAGAACTTTGTTTCCATTAAGTACGCTAAGGTCATCATTACCAATAAGGCTGGTAAGTACAGTAGTAAGTTCGGTGGCCCTTAAATTACCAAAATCCGGGTCTGTCTTTCTGTAATGCCATGCGAGGGAATAATTCTTTTCTTCGATAAAGCTTCCCGGGGTCCGGTCTACAAATGATTCCAAAACCGGACGTATCTTCTCCATCCAATCATTTTTTACACTCTCTAGCATACTGAAGTTCTCACCCCTTCTCGAGATCCAAACCCCATGTTCCACGATCATATTGTACTTTTTCTCCAGAAACCATCTTTCAAAAGTCTCCTTATCCCTACCGCTAATGAGAAATATCTCGGTATTCTCTATTTGGCTTAATCCGTCTAACAAGTTGTACAACTCCTCGTCAGGCCCGGCCATTTGAGGATCGTTATGAAAACCAGACAAGGTACCGTCATAATCCAGAAATAAAATTCTCTGCCTGGCCTCCCTAAAATCCTTTAAGATAGCATTCTGCCTTAGTTCTGTAATCCCCCTTGAGACGTTTACGGCATCTCTGTTCTTTTGCTCTTTCAGGGAATTCATGAAATCATTGGCCCATTTCTCCACATTGTAGCGTTCTAATCTACGTTGCAATACCCTATTCTTAGCTCGTTGCTCTTCAAGAGGCATATTTAAAGCCGAATAAAGGGCATCCGCAATTTGCTCAAAATTATTGGGGTTTATCAGAAGAGATTCGTTCATTTCATTGGCAGAACCAGCCATTTCACTTAAAATTAAGACCCCGGATTGATCCGTTCTGGTAGCGATATATTCCTTTGCAACCAAATTCATGCCGTCTCTTAAAGGGGTAAGCCAGGCAATATCACAAGAGGTATATAAATCTATTAGGTTCTCAAACGGCATGGATCTGTAGAAGTACCATATCGGAGTCCAGCTCACTGTTGAAAATTCGCCATTAATACGTCCTACAAGTTCGTCTACCTCCTTTTTCAGCAGCTGGTATTGGGGTACATTGGAGCGAGATGGCACTGCCAGGATGATTAAGCGCACCTTTTCTTTGTATTCAGGATATTTATTTAAAAAGTACTCAAATGCATTTAGCCTTTTGGCAATACCTTTGGTGTAATCTAAGCGGTCTATTGAAAGGAGAAATTTCGCTTCAGGATCAGACTTTTTATGTGTGTTAAGTCGTTGCTGCAATTCTGACTGTTTTGCATCTTTCCTCCCTTCGTGTTCAAGGGCGGCCAACCTGAATTTTTCATAGTCGATCCCCATGGGAAAGGAGTCAACCTTGATTACCCTGTTATCCAGAAAGATGTCATTAAAACTTACCTCTAATCCTAAAATTCTGCGAACCGAGCTCAAAAAATGTCGTTCGTAATCGTAGGTATGAAAACCGATCAGATCTGCACCTAGTAATCCCATCAGTATTTCCTCCCTCCAGGGGAGTGTCCGGAATATTTCAAAGGATGGAAAAGGGATATGCAGAAAGAAACCCACGGAAATTTTTGGCCTCTTTTCTCGTATCATCTGCGGCACAAGCATTAACTGGTAATCATGTACCCAAATGATATCTTCGTCTTCAGCTTTCTCAAGTATGGCATCTGCAAATTTTTGATTTACCTCCTTGTAGATATTCCAATTTGCCAGTTCAAACTCCGAATACTCCAAAAAGTAATGAAACAATGGCCAAATAGTTCTGTTACTAAATCCAAAATAGTACCCCTCAATATCATCGGCCGACAACCGGACCTTTGACGATCCAAGTTTAGTTAAAGCCTTATCAATATCCTTTTCTAAGGCTTTCGGGATCTCCTCGTCCGTTAGTCCGCTCCAGCCTATCCAAATGCTTTCACCTTCTGAGTGAACAGAATTCATTCCTGTGGCCAGACCTCCAACACTTGGTACTGCAGTGATGCCGCCATTATCAATTTTTAATTGTACCGGCAGTCTATTTGAGATTATGATAGTTTTACCCATAAATGAGATGCTATTTGGGGTATTTTGATTTTTATTTATCTAAATTTCGGCAAATTGAAGGGCAATCGCAATTGTTTATCTATTTGAATGCAAAAAATATTTAAATGAAGAACTTAGATTACGGTATTATCGGCAACTGTAGAAGTGCCGCATTGGTTTCAAAAAAAGGAAGTATAGATTGGTGTTGTCTTCCTGAATTTGACTCTTCTTCCATCTTTGCAAAACTATTAGACGAGAATAAAGGAGGAAGTTTCGAAATCCAAACGAGCGACTCTTATACTATTAGCCAACGCTATAAGAAGCATACTGCTTTGTTGATCACCAGATTTAGTGATGGGGAAAATACTTTTGAGGTGAGAGACTTTATGCCCCGATATCACAAAGAGAATGGCAGTTACCATTCGCCGCCCGAAATTGTCAGGGACTTAAGACATGTTTCTGGCAAACCAAAATTTAAAGTGCTGTTCAATCCCAAGCTCGAATACGCCAAGGGACAAACCGAGACTTTTGTAAAACACAATTTTGTGGCAAGCCTGACGCACGAAGATAAATTTGATACGGTCTTTTTATATACTTCTTTCAATAAAAATGCTGTGGTTGAAGGCCGTGAAATTGAGATGAAAAAAGACGGTTATTTTTTGTTGGGCTATAACGAAAAAATACTCATGCCAAATACCAAGAAGATGTATTTGGAAATGGAGCGAACCAAGGTATATTGGCTCAATTGGAGTAGCGAAACCCCGACCTATAATAAATACAATTCCGAAATAAGCAGAAGTGCCATTACCCTTAAACTATTAAGTTACGACAAATCCGGTGCGGTTTTAGCGGCACCCACCACATCCTTACCAGAAACGATTGGTGAGGTGAGGAACTGGGATTACAGATTTTGTTGGATCCGGGATGCCTCCATGGTGGTTAAAGTCATTTCAGAATTGGGTCATAAAAATGTAGCCAGGAGATACCTGCAGTTTATCATAGACCTTATTCCTGATAAGGATGAAAAACTTCAGATCATGTATGGTATCAATAAGGAAAAAACATTGACAGAAGAGACCCTTGATCATTTGGAAGGCTATGAGGGATCCAAACCTGTGAGAGTTGGCAATGCTGCTTATGAACAAAAACAGAACGACATCTATGGTATTTTAATGGATGTTATTCACGAACTGCTGGTGAAATTTAGAACGGATATTGAAAATGGGGAAGAATTATGGAGTATTACCAAAGGGATCGTTTGGATAGTTTCTAAACACTGGAAAGAAAAGGATAAGGGAATTTGGGAATTTAGAACGGAAGACAGGCATTTTACCTTTTCAAAGGTACTGTGCTGGGTGGCACTAGACCGCGCAATTAAAGTAGCGCGAATCTTCAAGAAAGCCAGGAAAATAGAAAAGTGGACCATATTGGAGCAGGAAATCAAAGCGGATATTCATAAGAATGCCTGGAATAAAGATATTAAGGCTTTTGTACAGTCTTACGGTTCTAACCATTTGGATGCGTCCGTATTATTAATGGAGTCTTACGGTTTTATCTCGGCCAAAGACCCCAAATTTGTGAGTACGGTAAAAGCGATTGAAAAAGAATTGAGCAATGACGGTCTCTTGTATCGATATAAGAATAAAGATGATTTTGGACTGCCGTCTTCCTCATTTACCATTTGCACATTTTGGTTTATAAACAGCTTGTTCAAAATTGGGGAGGAAAAAAAGGCCATGAAGAATTTCAACAAACTTCTGAGCTACAGTAACCATTTAGGGCTCTTTAGTGAGGATATCGATTTTAAAACAAAACGCTTGCTTGGCAACTTTCCTCAGGCCTACTCCCATCTGGCACTGATTGAATGCGCAATAAACTTTTCAAGAAAGCACACAGACGAGAAGATTTTGGAATCTATGAGGGAATAAGCAAAATCCTTTTGTCTTCTTTTTGGCAATCCTTTTTAAAGCAAGTTTCCTGCTAAGGATTTAGTTTTCCGCCAGGTGCTCTTTTACATTGAGTCTAAGTGCCAACACTGCAGCGATCACAAAGAAAACAGCGGCAAAAAGCATTGCATTCACCGCATTATCTCCCAGGAGGTATTTGTAAATTGGACCAAATGTTAAGGTCTCAATTCCCATTGGGATCACGATCATCATATTAAGTATCCCCATATAAACGCCTCGCCTTTCCTGAGGCACTACCTTTGAGACCATAGTGTAAGGAATTCCCATCATAGCGGCCCAGCCGATACCAAAAAGGACCATTGGTGCCAGTACGAGCAAGGAGTCATTAATAAAAGGAATGGAAAAGAGCGCTATTGCCGTCCCGACAAGACTTAGAGCATAAATTCTCTTTCCTCCAAACCTCAGTGTTAGCGGTACAAGGGCCAGGGCAACTACCATGGTGACCACATTATACGTAGTACTCATTTTGGCTGCCTGGGCTGCCGCCTCGGAGGTAGAATAGCCCATGGTTAATTTGAACAGTGGAGTGATGTACTGCCAGTAGACAAAAAGCGCATACCACTGAAATAAATAGACCGCGCTAATCTTCCACATAAACTTTGGCATTTCCTTAATTGCATCTCTGATCTCCCTGAAAGGTTTAGCAATTCGCTGGCTAAGCGGTTTTGCCTTATCGGCATTGATCTCCTCTAACTCTTCATCAGAAGGAGGAATTTCTGGAGTCTTTAATACAGACCAGAGGATAGTGGTGATAGACAGTATTCCCCCAATATAGAAGGAGTAATACAACCATTTGGGAATTGAACCGGCAACCTCAACAGATTCATCTCCAAGTAGATACTGAAAAAGAATGATCGACCCGTTAGCCAATAATATACCAGCACCTACAAAAAGGCTTTGCATTTGATAGCCCAGACTCAATTGTTTGTCTGGTAATTTATCCCCTACAAAAGCTCTGTAGGGCTCCATGGCCATATTATTTCCTACATCGAGTATCCATAAGAGACCAACTGCAAACCAGAGAAACGGACTGGTTGGGAAAGCAAATAAACAAAGGCTACCTAAAATTGCCCCGATCAGGAAATAGGGTTTTCTCCTGCCCCATCTTGGAGACCAAGTTTTATCAGACATTGCTCCAATAATGGGTTGCACAACCAGACCGGTCACAGGGCCAGCAATATTCAGAATTGGCAGCATATCTTCGGGGGCACCGAGATACAGGAATATTGGGTTAATGGCGGTTTGTTGTAGTCCGAAGCTATATTGAATGCCCAAAAAGCCAACATTCATATTAAAAATCTGCCAAAAACTAAGCCTGGGTTTCACTAATTTCATTTTCGTCTGGTTTGGTTCTCCTAAATTTCCAAAACAATATAATGTTTTTAAGGCTTGATCCGCGGGATCTTAACAACAAATACCTCTGATACGGCAACGAAAACGTTTTCGGAGGAGTTAGCTAGATCTTTATTGTCATGGCTTTACAGTGTCAACCCCTCCGTCTTCCTCCTTCGTCGGAAGCCACCTCCCCTCTCTGCCTTCCTCTCCTTAGGTAATCCACTCGCTTCTCTCGTCGGTTACCCGTCGTCGGAGGCACCAGGGGAGGAGCTGACATTTGAAGTCTCAAGAATCCTCAAAGTACTTCTAAAGTCGTCATTGCGAGGAATGAAGAGACGAAGCAATCTCCTGAATTGAGGCAGGATTTAAAAGATTGCTTCACTACGTTCACAATGACGGACCTATGCCCCTTTTTAACTTTATGTCTTTTTTACAAAGTTGATATTGCGTTTCAAGCCAGAAAACTTGGTGCGTTTAACAGCCGACTTCTGAAAAACCTTTCTAAATACATCCTCTGTGATTTCCTCCCAGTCTTTCCTAGTCATGGGGAGCAGTTCGGGATGTGGGTTAAACAGCGGTTCCCTATGTGGTTTTGAAAATTTGTTCCAGGGGCATACATCCTGGCATATGTCACAACCGAATACCCAGTCGTCAAATTGGCCTTTGACTTCAGAAGGAATTTCATTTTTAAGCTCAATGGTGAAGTAGGAAATACACTTGCTTCCATCTACAATATAGGGCTCCACAATAGCTTCTGTAGGGCAGGCATCTATACAGGCGGTACAGGTACCACAATGATCCGTTGCAGGATGGTCGTACTCCAGTTCCATATCTACTATAAGTTCTGCGATAAAGTAAAACGAACCTACTTGTTGGGTCAGCAGATTGCTGTGCTTGCCCATCCATCCTAGTCCACTTTTAGCAGCCCAAGCCTTGTCTAGCACCGGGGCAGAATCTACAAAGGCCCTTCCCCCTACTTCCCCTATTTCTTCTGAGATAAATTCCTGAAGTTGTCTGAGTTTTGATTTGATCACATGATGATAATCCTGCCCATAGGCGTATTTGGAAACTTTATAAGTGTCTTTATTTTGTATGGTCTCAGGATAATAATTAAGGAGTAGAGAGATCACGGACTTGGCTCCGTCAACAAGCAATCTTGGATCCAGGCGCTTATCAAAATGGTTCTCCATATAAGCCATTTCTCCATGCATGCCTCGCTCTAACCATGTTTCCAAACGAGGTGCTTCTTCTTCAAGAAAATCTGCTTTAGAAATGCCGCACGACAAAAAACCGAGGCGCTTGGCTTCGGTTTTTATGAGTGTTACATAATCCTTCTTGATCATTGAAGTGCTTTGACTACTAAGGTACAATCTTCAGAGGATTATTTAATTCTAGGGAGAGAATCTCAGAATTGATCTTATAAAATCATTTATTTCGGATCTGCAACAAATACAATATCAGGACCTCTTACGATATAGTTATTTGGAAAACCCTCTTCAGGAAAGATGGTATCTGTTCCCGCTCTGAATGCTGTACCCAAAAATTCAAAATCATTAATGATCTGAGGAAAGTGATTTTTTTGCGAATCTTGCTCATCGATATGTAAGTACCAATCATTAGAATTAAAGCTAAGTACATATTCTTTGTCCTTTTCCAATGAAATGGGATTTAAAAGATCTACAAAGTAGGTAGAATTCTGAGTGACGCTAAAATTAACGGTCTGTATTGGTAGTTTTTCATCTATATCCCATAAGGTAACACTATGTACCTGATTCACAAAATGCGTTAATTTAAAGGCCACTACCTTTCCTTTTACCAATGGTTTGAACCGGGTTCCAATTTCAAAATAGCTCTTAGGATCATACCCATTTTGCCAGGATCGTTTTCGTATTTCCAAATCGGGATTGGCTTTTGCAAACTCATCTACCGGTTCACTAAGTATTTTTACAACCTTGGTTGAAACAACTTCTTCTTCTCCCACTTTTAGCTTTAGTTCTCCGGATACGGCATCTTCAGGAATTCTGAAGCTCATATAATCCTGTGTACCACCATCAAAATCTATTTCAAGCTCATCAATTTCTAACCGCTTTCCAGATAATGTCACTATGTTTTCTTCTCTATTAGGGCTTAAAAAATCTCCTATAAGCCACATGCCTCCAGGTCTTGTGCCAAATATTTCATCTGGTTCTGTAGGGAAACTTCTCGCCCATGCATCTATCTCATCTATTTTGGGTGCTTTATTGGATATGGTGATATTATCAGAGACTTCTATATCACCATCGCTAACCTTTAATTCCAATTCGTATTCCCCGGCCTTATCAAGGGTGAACTCCGCAATATCCTTTTGGACCCCTATTATAATGGCCTCACTAGACGCTGGTTTCTTAACAAAAGACCATTTGTAAGTCAGATCATCTCCATCCGGGTCTGTTGATGCACTTGCATCCAACTTTACCAGGCTGCCAATTTCTACTTTACGGTCATCACCCGCTAAGGCGGTTGGGGCGTCGTTTTCTGGTTCAGGTTCGGAAATTGGATCCGGTTCGGGCTGGGATATTGGATCCGTATCAGGACTTTTAGGCTCATCACTTTTACTGCATGCCATAAGACATACGATCAATAAACTAAGTACTATGGATTTTGTTTTCATTTTAAACCGTTTTAAGCTGTTAAAACTCTTATTCTACTATCTAAACCCGGTGGTAATTACTCAGGATCAGCCGCAAAAAGAATATCAGGGCCACGCACGATATAATTCACAGGAAAGTCTTCATCAGGATAGGCAGAAGTTTGCCCTTCATGAAAGGCCGTGCTTATAATTTCTATGTTAGCATAGGTTTTTGGGAATTGATTGCCCTGAGCATCTTGTTCGTCTATATGTAAATACCAGTCATTTGCATTTACCGTGATAACATATTGCTTGTCTTTTTCTAAAGAAATCGGATTTGGTAAATCAACTGTTCTAGAACTACCTGTATTGGTGGTTTCGATAGTGGCGGAAGTTAACTGGGTTTTTGTATCAGTATCCCATAAGTTAACCTGATAGCTACCATTCACTGGCATTTTAAGACGTAAAGCCAAAACCTGCCCTTTGACTTTCGGCCTAAAAAGGGTTCCTATTTCAAAATAGGTGTCTGGAACATTTCCATCAGATCGAATCAGCCTTTCTAAATGCGTATTATCATCTGTGAAATCCCTTACCGGGACGCTGGCCATACGAATTGGTTCGTTCCATGCTACTTCCTCTTCCCCTACGGTAAGCTTTAGCTCACCAGAAATGGCTTCCTCTGCCACTTCAAGCTTAATCTCATCCTGAGTACCTCCTTCGTCGTCAACCATTAGCTCTGTTATTTTATATGCAACTCCCCCCACAGTAAGGCTGTTCTCTTGTAAACTGGGGCTAAAGAAGTCTCCTTTGATCTTAATAGAGAGACCAGGACGTGTCAGGTAATCAATGCTAAAATACCGCGCCTCTACTTCATTAATTACAGGGGTAGTGTTCGAAATCAAAATGGTATCGGTTGCCTTATCCTCACCGTCACTTACTTCTAGCTGTACCTCGTAAACTCCGGCCTTGTCCAGTGTAAACTCCGCGTCAGACTGCCCTGCACCCACTAACGCAGCATTACTTTCTTCAGGTTTTCTAATAAAAGACCAGCTGTAGGTAAGATTATCTCCATCAGGATCAGAACTACTACTGGCATTTAGTTTTGCAGTGGTTCCAATCACCACTTTTTGATCATCACCTGCATTGGCCACGGGAGCTCTATTGACAGGGTCTGGTTGGGTGGTATCCCCATTATCATCTTTACTACAGGCTAGTATAATTACCGCCATAACAAAAACGGCTAATCTGTTTTTCCGATTCATGATTTTTTGTTTTACAGTTATACATTCATTTAAAGTTGAGACCAAGGGGTCTGAAACAAATGTAAAAACGACTGTAAATCAGTGTTTTAAGGTGAGTTCTTATTCTTTGCACTATAGTTCAGCTCACAAAGAAACCCTTAGAACAAGAGCTTCCCTGGCCTTGAAGAAGGTAGAAAATCGGCTGAAGTGCTGTTGTAGTGGTTATTCTACTTCGGATACTAAACTATCTGGCTTCAAGATTTTCCCATCAAGTAGTAGCAGGTCTATTTCTTTTAAATGGGATAGGTTTTCAACCGGATTTCGGGAAAGTATGAGCAGGTCTGCTTCTGAACCCGGTTTTATCTGACCGATATGATCCCAACCCCAAACTTTGCAAAAATTAGTTGTCGCTGCCGCCAGGGCTTGACGATTGGTAAGACCGGCCCTATGGAGCATTTCGAGCTCAGAGTGCAAGGATATGCCCGGCATGGATCCAAAGGCATCTGTACCTGAACCGGTTAAATACTTTGCTCCTTTTTGAACGTATTTCTTTTCTATTTGTAATAAGTTTTTTACCAACATTTTAGACCATACTAAAGTATCCCATTGTTCCGTGTTTTTAAGCGCACTCCACTTGCCCGTTTTTTTATCCACGGGCAAATGAATACTATCTGGGCTAATGGCATTTGCCGCTGGGTTTTCCCAGGGGTTTTTGGCAAACGGAAAACTGGGGTACCATAGAGAGTAGGTGGGGATCAAGGCAGCCTTTGAATTACCAAGCATTTCAGCATGATGGTCCAGGGCGGTAT
>JBFOMC010000090.1:0-21235 GCA_040830565.1 Flavobacteriaceae bacterium | reverse complement strand
TTAAATAGAAATAGGGAATTGTTAAGGTCCTCTGTTTTTCGTAAATTTACTGTCCTATTTAAATTCAAGAAAAATCAAATAAATGTCAGATAAAGCAACGCTTCAATACAACGGTCAAACCTATGAATTCCCAGTAATACAAGGCACGGAAAATGAACATGCCATAGATATAAAAACTTTAAGAGCGGCCAGTGGCGGATTGATAACCATAGATCCGGGATATAAAAATACCGGTTCATGTGAGAGTGCAATCACCTTTTTAGATGGAGAGAAGGGGATCTTAAGGTATAGAGGATATTCCATTGAAGAACTGGCAGAGAAAGCAGATTTTTTGGAAGTGGCTTATTTACTGATCTTCGGAGAACTTCCCAATAGCGAGGAGTTAGCCAAATTTCATGCAGATATTAAAGAGGAATCGAGGGTAGATGAAGAAATGAAGAAAATTTTGGATGGCTTTCCTAAATCTGCCCATCCAATGGGGGTGTTGTCTTCCCTCACCAGTGCGTTGATTGCTTTTAATCCCTCTTCGGTGAATATATCTTCGGAAAAGGCTATGTACCATGCCATTGTAAGGATCCTTGCAAAATTTCCTGTTTTGGTGGCCTGGACCATGAGGAAAAAGAAGGGTCTGCCTTTAGATTATGGAGATAGTAGCCTGGGGTATGTAGAGAACATCCACAAGATGATGTTTAGAAGACCTGACCAGGAATATCAAAAGAACGACATTGTAATTGATGCCTTAGACAAGCTCTTAATTTTACATGCAGATCACGAGCAGAATTGTTCCACATCTACCGTCAGAATCGTGGGATCTTCCCATGCCGGTTTGTTTGCCTCCTTGTCTGCCGGTATCTCTGCCCTCTGGGGTCCATTACATGGGGGAGCCAACCAGGCAGTTCTGGAGATGCTCGAGGCCATAGAAGAAGATGGAGGTGATACAAAAAAATATATGGCCAAGGCCAAAGACAAGGCAGACCCATTTAGGCTGATGGGGTTTGGGCATAGAGTGTATAAAAACTTTGACCCAAGAGCTAAAATAATCAAGAAAGCGGCTGATGAGGTTCTCGGAGATCTGGGAATTGAAGATCCAATTTTAGAAATCGCCAAAGGCTTGGAACAAGAAGCGCTCGAAGATCAGTATTTTGTAGACAGAAAATTATACCCTAATGTCGATTTTTATTCCGGCATTATATATCGGGCCTTGGGGATCCCAACAGAAATGTTTACGGTGATGTTCGCCCTGGGGAGATTACCAGGTTGGATAGCCCAGTGGCGAGAAATGCGTTTGAGGGGAGAACCTATAGGCAGACCAAGACAAATCTATATTGGGGAAAATAGTAGACCTTTTGTTCCCGTTGAAAAACGATAGCCTTACCCACTAAACAGCATGTTACATTTAAACGTAAAAGACGAGACCTCTCGACTTAAAGCCGTACTACTGGGTACCGCCGAGAGCTGTGGCCCAGTTCCTAAACCAGAAGAGGCCTATGATCCAAAATCCCTGGAACATATCCTGGCCGGAACCTATCCTACAGAGGAGGATATGATCCTGGAAATGGATGCCTTTGATCAAGTGCTTAAAAAGTACGATGTTGAGGTTTTTAGGCCGGAGGTAATCAAGGATTGTAATCAGATTTTCTCTAGAGACATTGCCTTTGTAATTGAGAACAAATTGATAAAGGCTAATATCCTGCCCGATAGGGAGAGAGAATTTGAAGCAATTCTTCATGTTTTGGATTATATTGATCCGGCTCATATTCTATGTCCTCCGGAAGAGGTTCATGTGGAAGGGGGGGACGTAATGCCGTGGAAAGATCATATTTTCATTGGCACCTATACTGCAGATGATTACCCGGACTACATTACGGCCAGAACCAACAAACAGGCCGTTGACTATATCACGGAACAATTTCCACATAAAACGGTAAAGGCCTTCGAACTAAGAAAATCCAATACCGTTGCCAACGAAAATGCTTTGCATCTCGACTGTTGTTTTCAACCCATCGGTAAAGACAAGGCAATTCTACACAAGAATGGTTTTCTGATAGAAGAGGAATACCAATGGCTGGTGGATTATTTTGGGCAAGACAATATCTTTGAGATTACTAAGGACGAAATGTACCAGATGTTTAGCAACGTCTTTTCTATTTCGCCGAAGGTAATTGTGTCTGAAAGAAATTTTACCAGACTAAATAACTGGTTACGCGAACAAGGCTTCACGGTAGAGGAGATTCCCTACCACGAAATTGGGAAACAAGAGGGCTTGTTACGATGTAGTACTTTACCACTTATCAGAATCTAACTTATTCTCCGAATAAAGTCATTAACACCTCAGTTTGCAGGTTTTCTGCCTTTTTGCGGATCGGAGATTCCATCATTGTATTAAAATTAGTCGCTACAAAAACAATAGATTCAAGCTCTGGTAGGTATAAAAGTATGCAGCCAGAACCAACACCTCCACCCGAATGCCCAATGGCATAGGTAACATCTAAATCATAATAAGCTACACCAAGACCATATCTGGGAGCTCCTTCCTCGTCCTTTACCCATTCTTGCATCAATTTTAGGGTTTTAGGTTTTATTAATTTTCCTTCCACCAGGCCTTTGAGAAAGATAACGGCTTCCGCTGTTGTAGTGATCATACCATCATCTCCTCTCATGGAGGCTACATTTGCTCGTTGGAGCTTAGATATATTTACTGGCTGTCCTTGAAGGAGGACGTCCCAATAAGCATCAACCAGGTTTAAATCAAGAGAATGATTTTCTTTGGTGAGGTATTTTGTGGTTTTAAGGTCTAAAGGCCTAAAAATTGCTTCTTCCATATATTTAATATGATTTCCTGTGACCTTATCCGCAATAAGAGACAATAGCGCATAATTCGTATTCCGGTATTGATATTGACTCCCAGGAGCAAATGATAACGCTGTATCGTCAATAAAGGAAAGCATTTGTTCAACGGTTAACACTTTTAAGGGATCCTGGATGATTTGTGAGACTAGAAGGGCATCTGTACTGTATTCAGGAAGGCCGGAAGTATGATTCAAAAGCATCCGAACAGTTATTTTTTCTGCTCCCTTAATCCCTTCCAACCAAGGATAGCTTATATACTTATTTATGGGATCATCTAGATCAATTTTTCCTTTTTCGTAGAGCTTAAGTACAATTACGGCCATATAGGTTTTGCTGACGCTTTGTAAGTAATAGAGGTTTTCTGAGGTCAGAGGTTTTTTTTCTTCCTTATTTGAAAAACCATGGGCATAAGACCAAAAACCTGTACTTGGAGAATACACCGTAAGCGCAAGACCGGGAATACCCATATCCGTGTATTTTTCAAAAAGCTGTTTTACTGCCTCTTGCTTTTGTTCCGGAAATGTTGTGTGCTGAGCCTGTAATTGCAAAGCGCAAATTAGAAGCATCAGGAAGGTTATTTCTTTCATGATGAAGTAATTTTCAGCAAAGTTGAAGCAAATCAGGGGTTTAGAGCTAAGTTCCGGATGAGTTTTTAGCTGAACTGTATCAATTTTCCCCTTGAACTGAAGTTATGACAATTCAACTTTGTTGAGTTGCAGCCCTAAACCACTTTTTGAAGTCAGGAGCAGTGATTCTACTGATAATTAGAGGCTCTGAAGCACCGAGGTCCATAGATAAAGTAGCCTTGAGTTTCCCGTTAACATCCTTCTTATACCCCTTGAGTATATGTCTGTGTACAATATATTTTCTGTTCAGTCTAAAAAAGAGTTCCCTGGGTAGCTTAAGCATAATCTTATTAAGAGAGGCATCCAGGATAAATTTTTTCTCATCCAGGGTAGTTAAATAGGTCGCGCCCTCCTCTACAAAAAAGGCTGCGATATTCTCAAATGCTATAGTGTTTATAGATTTGCCCTCTTGAACCTCAAAACCAGCAGACCTTAGTGTTTTATCTTTTTCCCTAAGATACGCCGTGTTTCTCCATTGGTCATAAAAGTAGATGCCTATATAAATACCGTTGATCACCAGGATCCAAATAAAGAAGATGAAGAGATTATAGGTATAAAACTTGGTTGGCAACGGACCATCACCAAATAAAGCATTAATGACCTCGGTTTGCAGAATAATAAATCCCTGGGCCAGCAGATTGGTTACGATTATTTGCTGAAAAATTCGCTTTCCAGGAGCTTTGAGGTAGGGCAATTTTTTATCGAACCAAAGGATGACTTTACGAATGATCCACCAGGCTATGTAGCCCGAGGCGGTATCTATGGCATAAGTGGTGTAAGTGTACCAGTCCCAACGGATAGTGGCATAGGTTAGATGATAATTAATAGTGTTGATAATAGGGATAAGTACCAAAAACAGGAGGATGTCATTATATTTATTTAGGTACTTGGCGGGCATTTTTGCGTTTTGATTTTAAAGATACCTTAAGTTTTATTTTGTTACAAAATGACGGAGGAAATGGCTAATTTTATCCGAAATTTTTTGGAGAGTATATGCAGATTACGAATACTATTTTGATGATAAGGCCGGTCGGTTTTCGCATGAATGAACAGACCGCAGTAAACAACTATTTTCAGGAAGATATTGATCTCAACAATAGCACAATAAATGCCAAGGCGCAACAGGAGTTCGATGCTTTCGTGAATACCCTTAGGGCTAAAGGGGTTCATGTAATTGTGGTCGATGACACCAATGACCCGGATACCCCAGATTCTATCTTTCCTAATAATTGGATCTCCTTTCACCTTAGCGGTACCGTAGGCATATATCCGATGTTTGCAGAAAACAGGCGTAGAGAGAGAAGAGAGGATATCCTGGATATTCTGGAGGAAGAAGGATTTCTAATTAGAAACATCATGGATTATACCTCTGCGGAAAAGGAAGGATTGTTCTTAGAAGGCACTGGTAGCATCATTATGGATAGGGAACATCAAAAGGCGTATTGTGCGCTTTCTGAAAGAGCCCATGAGGAACTTTTTATAGAGTTCTGTGAAGATTTTGATTGTATGCCCGTGCTCTTTACCGCGAATCAGACTGTAGACGGACAACGTCTGCCCATTTACCATACCAACGTTATGATGTGTCTTGGAGAAGAACTGTCGGTGATTTGCCTTGATGCTATTGATGATAAAAAGGAAAGAAAAAATGTAGTAAGACATCTTCAAGAGAGTAATAAGGAAATTGTTGCGATTACCGAGGAGCAGATGCATCATTTTGCCGGAAATATGCTGCAGGTGATTGGGAAGGATAACCAACGCCTTATGGTCATGAGTTCTGCAGCCTATTATAGTCTTTCAAAGCAACAGATTGATATTATTGAAAAGCATGGCGAAATTGTACATAGTTCCCTAGAGACCATTGAAACCTGTGGAGGAGGCAGTGCACGCTGTATGATGGCAGAAGTCTTTTTGCCCAAGGGGGTGGCATCAGACTAGGGATGTACAACTCTATTTGTTGCAATAAGCTAGTAGATCTTCCCGTTATCACTAGTGAATTTAACGCTAATGAAACGCTACTGTTTTCTTATGGGTATTTTGCTGGTAATCTCCTGTTCTAAGGATGAAACTCCAAGCCCGGAGACTGAACAAGATTCTCGTTCATTCTACATGGGCTTCACAGGCTTTCCCTATGACAATACCTCAATGGCTCAGTTGGATACTTACGAGCAAGTAACAGCAAATAGCGATATTTTCCTAAATCACCTTGATCATGGAGTACCATGGGACGAAGCGTTTAACGACCTTCCTTTCCCGACGGAAGTACAAAGCACTTTGGACGCAACCAAAACCGGACTTAAGCCAAATACCAAAATATTACTAACGGCAACTCCAACCGATCAACAGAGAGAAAATTTAGCCAGATACTGGAACAATAATGGCAGTCATCAACCTCTCCCGGCTTTTTGGGAAACTAAAGCACTGGATGATCCTGACGTCATTACAGCCTACTTAAAGTATTGCCGAAGGATCATAAATGAGGTGCAGCCAGACTATTTTGCCTACGGGATAGAGGTTACCGCTGCCTTCAGAAAGGAGGATGCTAAATACGCTCAGTTCCTGGTCCTGATGGAAACAGTCTATACAGCATTGAAGCTGGACTATCCCGATCTTCCTATTTTCCTGACCTTTCAGGACCGGTCTTTTAACAACACCCATGCTGAGCTATTGGAGGTTACTTCCGAGTTGTTGGAATTCTCCGATTACATGGCCATTAGCACCTATCCCTTCCTTAATTATCAAAACCTTGAGCAGGATGCTAATCCGGCTCTTTTCTCAGATTCATGGTTGGCAGATTTCCAAAATTTAGATCTTTCTAAGCCCGTAGCAATTTCCGAAACAGGTTTTTGCGCCGAAGACTTGGTGATTGAAAATTTGGGAGTCAACGTAAAGGGATCTGCAAATTGGCAAAAGGACTATTTGACAAAATTGTTTGTACACGCCAATGAAATGGATGCCGAATTTGTTGCGTGGTTCGTTTATAGGGATTACGACCTGCTCTACGATAAAACTGCCAATCCGACCGATATTTTTAAAGTGTGGAAAGATAACGGACTTTTAGATGGAGAAGGAAATAAAAGGCCTGCCCATACCATATGGGACCAATGGAAAGCCCTGCCGGTAGATTAAGGAACTACAACTGCCTTTCTATCCATACTTTATAATCTATATATCCCGAAGTTTCCTGGGGTATGAGGGAATCAGTATCTATTGGATATAGCTTTTTTCTCAGTTTTATAAAAGCATCTTTGTGCTCTAAAAGTGGAAGCTTTCCAATACGAATAAAAAAATTCAAGAGAATTCTTTCATAAGGCAATAGCTGCTTTACCTTATTCATATAACGTCTTGTGCTATTGACATAGTAACCGAGTACCATAAAATTTCTTTGTTCCAAGTGTACCATGAGGTTAAGAAGTAGCACCTGTTTTTTTAACTCAGCCCCAACCCCTTTAAATCTCGAATTTAGAAACTGGTTGATCCAATGAAGTGATTTTTTCAGATCGCTTTGCATGAAATAGATGCTAGCCAGCTGAAATTGGAACGAGGCCTGATAGTCCTTAGGGATTTTATTTCTATTAACGGTAACAAACTTTTCTGTTGCGCTGACAAAAGAGGTGTGTTCTTCAAAATTTTGAGTTGTCCGGTAAATTTCAAGTTCAATATTGTAGGTTCTTATAATCTGTTTTAGCAAGGTGCGGTTTTCAGAAGTGACCTTCCAACCTTCATACATTTTTTTTGCTTTCTGTATCAAGGCTATGGCTTGCTCATACTTTCGGTTAAACACGTAAAAACTAACGAGGTTGTTGATACTGGAAACATAAAGTCCTGCCTCTTCTTTTAGACGCTCGGGAGAGGTTTCTAGCAATTGCAATAAAGTCCGGAGTTCGTTCTCGGCCTTGGTACTGTCACCATTTTGCAGATGCTTCAAGTAGGAAGTGTTGTAGTAAAGCACTTTGGCCTCAAGAGAAAGTGCTTTTTCAGGGCTTTTTAGAAGCCAGCTGTTTTTGACCGTATTGTTCTGATCCTGGAACATATTTCCTGAGACCCCTACGGCTAATTGCCAGTAATGCCAATTATTCCGTAGCTTGTTTAAGGTCATGTCCTGATCCTCAATAACCAATGCAAGTCCATTGTAATTCCCTGGACGCAGTGTTTGGTGAAGCTTCCGTTGCCAGTTCTCAACCTCTAACAACCCGGTGAGCAACTCATACTTATTGGCCAACCTTCGGGCGACCTTCAATTGGGATTCACATTGAGAGAACAATTCTTTGTTATATAGGATCTCAATGTTTCTAAGTACATTTTTGAGTTCGGCGTCCTTAGAAATATTCTCATGAAAATTGCGGAGGCTTTTAAAAATTAGTTTTCGAAGATAGTTTTTAGTTACATGTAATTGCTTGATGAACTTTTCATTCTTGAATTGTTTTTTAATGGCAACTTCATCGTAAACGGTTTGCCGCTCCATAGCATCAAACAGGCGCAAATAGTTACTGCCACTGACTTCTCTGGTGCAGAATAAACGGAAATAACGCTTTTCGCTTTTAGAAAGGGATTTGATTAGCGCAAAAAGCGATTCTTTTATAGCCATTAGAATTTTACGTGAATATCTATATTTTTATTTAAAATTAATACTTTATGATAAAATAAGCTTTTTAGAAACTTACGTTTTTTAGAAATTTTATCAAATCTTAAAAAGATTGGGCTCTATATTTATCCAAGAAATCGATTAATAACTTAAAATTCAACAATCATGGCGAATGCGATTAACTGGTTTGAACTTCCATCAAACAACTTTCAAAGAGCCGTAAAGTTTTACGGAGATGTTTTAAACACTGAATTACAACCCATGGACATGCCAGGGGCGAAAATGGCCTTTTTTCCAACCACAGATAATGGCGTAGGAGGTTGTGTAATCAGTACTGAGGGTCATGAACCAAGTATGTCTGGTTCCCTGGTCTATCTCAACGGCGGGGACGATCTTGCAGAACCCCTTTCCAGGGTTGAGGCGGCTGGTGGAGAGGTTTTAGTGCCTAAAACATCTATTGGCGAGAATGGCTTTTTTGCGGTTTTCAAAGATAGTGAAGGCAACAGAGTGGCCTTTCATTCCATGAGCTAGTAGACTATAATGAGGCGGATGAAGAGTACTGAGGCACAATTTATGACCCTGGTGAGTAAATTCTCATCATCTGATCCGGATGTCATTTTGGGTAAGATGATGAGTTCACCTGGTCTAAAGTACAGAGATAAGGTTTTTGCCTTTTATCATAAACAGGAAATGGGCTTTAGAATGGGGCCTAAATTTGATCCTCAAAAGTTTGGTTTAAAAAATGCCAAACCCTTAAGCCCTTTTAAAACCAAACCTCCTCTAAAAGGATGGTTCATAGTGGAAGCAGCCGAGAGTACATCATGGGAGTTATTGGCCCAGATGGCACTGGATTATACAAGGAGTCTGACTTAATAATTTGGTATATTACGGAGCTTCGTATAAATTTTAACTATGGCTACTGACCCACTATTGCTAGATAGAATTCGAAATATCATGACTTCCAAAAGGATGCATTGGAATGAAAAGAAAATGTTTGGAGGACATTGTTTTATGGTGGATGATAAAATGTGTTTCGGCACCTACAAAGGGGGTCTTATGGCACGGGTCGCGCCAGAGGAAGTAGCGCAATTAACAAAGATGCAGGGAGCAGAGCCCATGATCCATGGCGGCCGCCCCATGACCGGTTATATTTTCCTTGAGCCTGAAGGCTACGAAAGCGATACCCAGCTTAGCTTTTGGATCCAAAAATGTCTTGACTTTAGCCCTCGGGCAAAGTCGAGCAAAAAAAAGAAATAACAAAAAGCTTAAGAATACAAGTATGCAAAACATTAGCAAGCCCACTCTTAAATTTCTGAAAGATTTAAAGCAAAATAATAATAGAGATTGGTTTCAGGCCAATAAACCCAGGTTTGAAACTGCCAAAAAGGAGTTCGAGGCCTTCATTGATAACCTTTTGTTGGAGATTGCCAAGTTCGACCCCAGTATAGGTCATCACACGGCCAAGGATTGCATTTTTCGAATATATAGAGATGTGCGCTTTTCCAAAGATAAATCTCCGTATAAAACTCATTTTGGTGCCCATATCACTGCAGCGGCCAAGAAATCCGAAATTCATTCAAGAGCTGGTTATTATGTTCATATAGGCCCGGGAGAAAGCATGTTAGCCGGAGGGGCCTATTTACCACAGGGACCTTGGTTAAAAGGAATTCGGAGTGAAATTGCCCATAATGCCGACGCCTTACGAAAAATTCTTAATAGCAAGAATTTTAAGGACTACTTTGGGGCTATGGAAGGGGAGCAACTCAAGACAGCTCCCAGGGATTATCCTAAAGATCATCCGGAAATAGAACTTCTTAAATACAAAAGTTTCCTGGCCACCCATCGATGTAAAGATAGTGTGGTAACCTCATCAGATTTCCTGAAACATGCGGGGAAGACATTTAAAGCACTTTATCCTTTTGATCAATTCTTAAACGAGGCCTTGCATCCGTAAACAGCTTTGAATTTCTTGGATGGATTCTTTTGAGGGGCTTCGACTCAAAAGCAAGGCATTATTTAAGTTTCAGTCTTGTGCAAGGCCAAAAAAAAGATGTAATTTAGACGCGTTCCCCTAAATAAGTTACCCATGGCGCGTCTAAGAGGAACATTACTTTTTTTTGCAACACTTCTGCTTTTCCTTACCGGTTTAGCTCAGACTTCTCAAATTCAGAGTTTAACTCAAGAGCTAAAAAAGTTAGAAGGGGAAGAGTATTACACCAAAGCCAATGATCTGGCAAGGCTACATGTAGATCAAAATGTAGCCGAAGCACTGGAATTAACGGAGGCGACCATCAATGCTTCGGAAATTGAGAATTTCCCGGAGCAACTAGCCAGGGCACACTATATTAAGGGCAGGGCCTTAATATTTGAGGGAGAGTACGCCAAGGCTCTTGAAGCATTCTCTACTGCTACTTCTATTATTAAGACATCGGCCAAAAAGGCTTTGCTGGGAGAAATTTATGTAGGCCAAAGCACAGTTTTCTCGCGCCAGGGAAAATACACAGAGGCCGAAGAGGGTTTTAAAAAGGCCTTAGTGCTTTTGGAGCAAGAGGAGCATATTTTAGGACTTGCCGAATGCCATTTGGAGTACGGAAAGTTAGAGGCCATCAAGAATGAGCATGATCTTTCTAAGGGGCATTACGACAAAAGCCTTGAGTATTACCAGGGGCTTTCTGATGAGAAGGGGATCTCTGCAGTGTACTATAGAATTGCCGTGCATTATTTGGATGTCCGAGACGAAGAAAAGGCACTTGAGTACTTCACCAATGGAAGGGCTATAAAAGAGCGGATAGGAGATGTGCGTGGCCTTGCGAATTTCAATTTATCCCTCGGGATACTTCATGAGGAAAAGGGTAATTTTGAAACCTCCCTGGAATACTATCGCCAAAGTCTTGAAGGCTATGAAACCGTAAGTGATAAATCGAGCAAAGCTAGAGTCTACAACAATATTGGGGTAGCTTACGTAGATTGGAACAAGCTGGATAGTGCCTTGGTAAACCACAAAAAGTCCCTGCAATTGCATGAAGAATTACAGGCTCCCATTGGTCTCATAAGATCTAATGCAAATTTGGGAGAGGTGTATCTATTACAAAAGGAATATGACGACGCGATCTCATACTATCTCCGAGCAAAAAAGCAGAGCGAAGTTATAGAAGGTGAACCGCTTATGGGTCTGATCAATGAAAACCTAGGGCTTATCTATATACATACCGGCAGGTTAGACAGTGCAGCTTTTTATTTGGAGCGAGATCTAAAATTAAAGCAGGGTCAGGAAAATAATTTCACAATTCGTCATACCTATGAGTACCTGTCCTTGTTGGAAGAGAAACGAGGTAATTTTGATAAGGCCCTTGAATACTATAAGCTTTACAAGGAAGTCGCAGACCGGAGGGTGGCGTCCAGAAGGGCAAAAGAGCTAGCCGAAATCCAGGCTAAATACGATACGGAAAGGCAGGAGAAGGAAATAGCTGAACTTCAACAAGAGAATGAAAAGAGAACTCTTTGGAGGAATATCTTTGCCCTGGGCACTCTGGGGGCATTGGCTATTGCCCTCCTTGTGTTCCAATTTTTTAGGTATCGAAACAAAAAGAATAATGAACTCCTACTTGCCAAAGAGACCCAAAGACAGGAGTTAGAAAAATTAGACCAGCTAAAATCACGTTTTTTTAATAATATTTCACATGAATTCCGGACTCCCTTGACTTTGATTCTTGGGCCATTGGATAAGTTGAGACAAAATGTTGATAACGGGTTGCAGCCTACTATTGATGTCATTGAACGAAATGGCAAACGGTTATTGAAACTGATCAATCAACTCTTAGACCTATCAAAAATTGAATCGGGCAAGGTAGAATTAAAAACTACTCTTGCAGATATTGTACCTCTGATTAGGGGTTGGGTGATGTCTTTTGAATCTCTTGCAGAATCCAAGGGAGTTAAGCTCGATATTAGTAGCGAGAACACTTCTTATTTTCTTTACCTGGATCAACCAAAGATAGAGAAGGTGGTCATCAATCTCTTGTCAAATGCGTTTAAGTATACGCCTCCGGGAGGCTCGATAAGTGTTGATTTATCCGAAAAACAGGGAGGTGAACATAAATACCTGAGTATAAGAGTCAAAGATACCGGCAGCGGCATCCCGGAAGCGGAATTAGAACATATTTTTGATCGCTTCTATCAGGCCTCCAATGCCGAAACGGTTGATGTAACCGGTACCGGTATTGGGCTCTCACTTATTAAAGAACTTGTAGAGCTACACAGTGGAGAGGTTGGAGTAGAAAGTGTTTATGGCGAGGGATCTGTTTTTGAGATTATGTTGCCATTGGGGAGGGAACACCTGGAAGATGAACAAATAGCTGGAATACCTAGCTCGTCTTCTTTAGCTGTACAGAACGACCTACCTTTACAGCCCGAAACCAGAACTGTTAGGAAAACGGAGATTGACGGAGAGCTTCCAATCGTTTTACTTATCGAAGATAATCCGGATTTAAGAGGTTATATAAGGGAGATTCTTGAAAACACCTATAATGTTATTGAGGCCAGACATGGTGAAGAAGGAGTAGCTATGGCCTTTGAACATATTCCGGATCTGATTCTGAGTGATCTAATGATGCCCAAAATGGATGGCTTGGAGGTATGTAAAGTATTAAAAGAGGATATGCGCAGTAGCCATATCCCAATCATCTTATTAACTGCCAAATCTTCTAAGGAAGATAAGATTGAAGGACTTAAAAGTCTAGCGGATGACTATCTGACTAAACCTTTTGATACCGAGGAATTACTGATAAGGCTTCAAAATTTAATAGATAATAGAAGAAAGATGCAAGCTCATTTTAGTATGGGTGATGTACTCATGCCGAAAAAGGTCCAGATGAATTCTATGGATACCATCTTCATGGAGAAAGTGACAGAGCACTTAGAAGCAGAGATCTCAAATTCCCTGTTTGGGGTGGAAGAATTGGCGTATTCTGTTGGTTTAAGCAGGTCTCAATTGTTCAGAAAAATCAAAGCCATTACCAACCTAACCGCAAATGAATTTATCAGATCGTTTAGACTGCATAGGGCTATGGATCTATTAAAACAACAAAGTGCGTCGGTTTCAGAGGTAGCCTATGAAACAGGCTTCCAAAACCCTTCCTACTTCTCTAAGGTTTTCCATGAACAATTCGGTCAATCTCCTAGTGCCGTTTTAAAAGAATAAAGAGACTTTTCTGGAATTTGGTCTGGAAATCTGTTTGCATAATCCAGCTTTTTTCTACTCCCTGCATTTTAGCTTCTTATTAACACTTTGCAACATCAGTTGTATCTGATGCAACATTTCTTATAGTTTTCAGAACAATCTGAAAAACAGGATTTTACATACAACAATTTTGAATGTAATTGCTACATCAGAGGTTGTCTCTCGCTGCTTACCGCCCATACATTTGTCTCATAATTTTTTTTGAAATACCACCGCCCTATAATTCAAAAAGGTGGTACAAAGACAAAACAGTAATAATCATTTAAAAATTTAAAATCATGAGAAAATTATCATTAAGTCTATTATTCATAGGCATGACAAGTTTGGGTTTTGCTCAGTATTCTCTACCAGAATTCAGCAACCCATTTGAAAGCAGCATCCGCACGGTAAATGCAGATGTTGATTATTTAGACAAGGTACAGGGAGGAAGCACTCCTAACTATGTAAAACTTGTGGAGCAGAAGGTTTCTAATTGGGACCCTACGCTTTCTTCAGAGTTCAACAAGGACAAGGAGGAGCTTTTTAATACCACTTTTAAAACAAAAAGGGGGTATGTAGCTGCATACTACGACAATGAAGGCAAGATTGTTTTTGCCGAGGAACGCTTCAAAAATGTAGCGCTTCCATACCACCTTTCCAGGACAATTGCCATGGAATATCCAGGATGGAGCTTTGAGCAAACAAAGTACGTACTGCAATACCAGGAAGGTAAAACGACCAGAAGGTTATTTAGAGTTGTGATCAAAAAAGGCGACAAAACCAAAAGGCTCAAAATTCATGTGCCGGCAAATAAGTAGTTGCCCTTTTGCAGCTTTATTAACTGCAACTCAACAGAAGAATGAAGTTGGCGAGAGCCCTCGTCAACTTCCCTTAAAAGTAATTGCTCATCTAGAGAAATGCCCGCACAAGGCAAAATTTAAAAACATCATTCACTCATAAAATATAGTATTATGCCAACACCAATAGAGATATTATTAGACCCTGTATCGCTGGCTGTTTTAGCCATGTATGCGATCCTAATGATCTGGGAAGCTATGTTCCCGGCAAGACAATTACCCAAGATTAAATTTTGGAAACTAAGAGGACTTACGGCCTTTGCCTTTTTCTTTTATCTATCCTCTTACCTTCCACTTTTTACAGACCCTTATTTGGAGCCTTATCGTTTAATCGATTTAACCAGTTTAGGAGCCCTGGGGGGTGGACTGATAGGAGTCTTACTTTATGAATTTGGAGTCTATGTCTGGCACCGTGCCCTGCATACTTCAGACTTTCTTTGGAGAACCTTTCATCAGATGCACCATAGTGCAGAAAGACTAGATACCTATGGTGCTTTTTACTTCAGCCCGATGGACATGATTGGTTGGACGGTATTGGGAAGTATTTGTTTTGCACTGCTGGTTGGCTTGTCGCCTCAGGCCATCACCGTAACACTTTTAGTAACCACTTTCTTGGGGATGTTTCAACATGCAAACATCCTAACACCAAGATGGTTGGGATATGTTATTCAAAGACCTGAGAGTCATACCGTACACCATGCAAAGGGGATCCATAAACACAATTATTCGGATCTCCCGATTTTCGACATTCTCTTTGGAACCTTTGAAAACCCAAAGAATTACAACCACCAGACAGGATTTTATTACGGGGCTTCGGCCAAAGTATTTGAAATGCTGTCTTTTAAGGATCTCAACAAACTTAGAGAAAAGAAGGAGCTAAAAAGTAAAGTCAGAAAACAAGCCACTAGAACTCTAATGGTTTTACTTGCCTTAAGTCTGTCCATAGGATGTAGTAAGGATGACGGAGTGGATATTCTTCCAGATCCTGTACAGGAAAATCCGGAACAGCAGCCAGAACCGGAAGCCGAACAGGAACCAGAGACTCCCCCTACAGAAGTGGATGAAGTAAGTCCATTAAATGGACCTAAGGGAACGCTGGTGACCATAAAGGGAACAAATTTTGGAACCGACCTGGAAAAGGTAAGTGTATTATTTAATGGGAAGGAAGGCACCATTTTAAGACTAGAAGATGCCCTCATAGAAGTTGAGGTTCCTGCCCAGGCACTAAGTGGCGATATTCAGGTGAACACAGAAACTGCAACTCTGATTGTTGGGGTATTCAACTACGAATTAACTACTGAAGTGGGCACCTATACCGGCGCAGAAAAGGAATATATAAATGGACCAATACAAAATGCCCGATTTAATAAACCGGCAGATATTGTAATGGATGCTCAGGGAAATATGTTCATTGCAGATGAAGAGAATCATGTTATAAGAAAGATTTCTCCCGAAGGTGAAGTCTCAACCTATGCAGGTGGAGTACGTGGATTTGCAGACGGTACCGGAGCAGCCGCTCAATTTAATCATCCTACGGGCCTAGCCATTGATCAGCAGAACAATCTCTATGTGGCAGATAGTTGGAACCACAAAATTAGAAGGATTTCTCCTGAAGGAGAGGTGGTGACCATTGCCGGTACCGACCAGGGGTATGCAGACGGATTTGCAGTGGATGCTCAATTTAGGTTTCCAAAGGACCTTGCTGTAGACTCAAGAGGAATAATTTATGTTTCGGACACTGGAAATCACAGAATAAGAAAAATAGAAAATGTGCTCGAAACTAATTGGGTGACCACCCTGGCTGGTATAGGAAAAGGCCATGTGGACGGCCCAGGTACGGAGGCCAGGTTTAATAGGCCAAATGGAATTGTCATGTTTGATTCTGGTAGGATGCTTATTGCGGATTCGGACAATCACGTCATTCGTATGTTGACAACCGATGGAGTGGCAGGAACCTTAGCGGGTACCTCTGTAGGCTATCAAGACGGGCACCAAACCGAAGCAAAGTTTTTGCTCCCACAGAACATTGCCTTGGATGATGAAGGCAACATCTATGTAGCTGACACGTACAACTATAAAATAAGAAAAATTGATAGTGATGGACAAGTAAGTACCATTGCCGGAAGTACCTATGGACTTAATGACGCCAAGGCTCATGAAGCTCAGTTTAATGCACCATTTGGAATACTCATAGATAATGGTGTTATCTACATTGCTGACTTTTACAATCATAGGATACGAAAAATTTACCAGGATTAGTGCTTCTAACGGAGCTCTTAAAAACAAGAGAAGATGAATCAATTAAATAATAATACCATTTTAACAGATGGAGGATTGGAGACCGATCTGATCTTTAATCGCGGAATAGTGCTGGCGGACTTTGCGGCATTCCCGCTGGTAGAACAGGCAAAGGGCAGAGAAGTGCTCAATACATACTACAAGGAATACCTGGAAATAGCCAGGAAGTATCAGACCGGATTTATTCTGGAAAGTCCTACCTGGCGGGCCAATCTGGATTGGGGCTTTAAACTGGGATATTCCAGAGATGATCTGACCCGACTTAATAAAAAGGCTATTCAACATCTTGTTGAGCTTAGGGAAGCCTACACTGAAAGCGTCACGGAAATTCTTATCAGCGGTCAAATAGGACCGAGAGGAGATGGTTATGTGGCTGACTCCAGCATGAATTTTATAGAGGCCATGGAATATCACAATTTGCAGGTCTCAGCCTTCAGAGATGCAGGAGTCGATTTGGTCACAGCCATCACCATGACCTACTCAGAGGAGGCTTTGGGAATTATCAAAGCGGCGCAACTTCATGATGTGCCTATTGTGGTCTCGTTTACCGTTGAAACTGACGGCCATTTGCCAAGCGGTGAAAGTTTAAGGGAGGCTATTAACAGATTAGATGAAGCCACTGAGCATTATCCTTTATACTATATGATCAATTGTGCACATCCCAGCCATTTTGTAGATCGTCTGGAAAATGATGAAGCCTGGAAACTAAGAATCGGGGGTCTGAGGGTCAATGCTTCATGCAAGAGCCATGAAGAACTAGACGAAGCTACTGAACTTGATTGTGGGGATCGAGAGGAATTGGCTGGGTGGCACAAAGTGCTAAAATCGCACTTACCAAACCTTAGCGTGTTTGGCGGTTGCTGCGGCACAGATGCCTCACACGTCAAAGCGATCTGCAAAAGTATACTAGCATAAACAATTTGATAAACGCATTGTTCTATGAAGAGATTAGAGAAAATAAGAATAAGGAGAGGAGGTCATAAACTAGATAGCATTTGCATTGTGTTAGGACTTATGATGATGGATGCGGTGGTGTACCTGCTCCTGGAACTGCTGCTCGTTGACTACGATACTTACCATGGTCAGAGCGGTGGTTCCTCTCTTGCAGCAAACCCAACTTTTTACGAGAGATTTGTGTATTTTGGAAGATATCTTTGGTTTGGGGTAAACTTCTGTGCTGTGTTGCTTATAGCCTTAAGGGCAGCTGCAGAAAGTAAGGGTAGTAGCTATTGATTTCTAAATACACAAATTGAAATGCTACCTTGACTAGGATTTACGAAATAAATTAAAAAGACATGAAAAGAACAACAACTATAATAGCCATAGCATTTTTTTTAGTTTGCCTTACTCCCCTCGGGCTTAAGGCTCAAGAGGAGGCGCCAGCTGTTGCAAAGCTAAGGCAACTGTATTTAGAGAACTCTGAATTCAGGTCCACTACGAACAAAATGCTTAAGAACGTTGTACCGCTGGCCGATGGGACAGATAATCCCTGGAAAAATAGAGATTTAGAAGATTTGTACACTTTTCTAAACGAGTGGTTCTATTTCTTACCCAATACACAGAATGGCCTGGATAGGATTTTAGAGTTTTCATTTTTGTACTACAAAAATCCCGATGGTATGAAATTCATTACCGAAGAACCAGGGCGGAGTTGGGCTTTGGAGTTTGTAGAAGAAAGAGGAAAATATATGGATAGTCCGGCCTCAGCAAAAGGCATTGCGCAATGGCTTGCAGATCCCAATCTTAAGAATAATGATTTTGTTTTGCCGGTGGAGGGCTTTAAATCTTTTAATCAGTTCTTTACAAGAGATCTAAAACCCGGTGCAAGACCTATTTCAGCCGTTCAGGATAACTCCGTATTGGTTTCTCCTGCAGATGGTGTAATTAATATGATCAACAATAATATCCAGATGGGAGACCAGATTCCCACAAAGGGAGGGATGACCCTGAGCTTAAATGAGTTATTAGGCAACTCTACCTTCAGCGAGAAGTTTGTCGGAGGAACAGCAATGGCCGTTTTTTTACTTCCTACCAACTATCATCACTATCATGCCCCTATTTCCGGGAAGGTAGTCGAGTCCAGACAGAATGTCGGGGATAGACTCTTTGGAATGCCTGATATTTTAGATATTATCAACAACGGTAATGTAGCCTACAATAAAGATTATAGTGTTTTTCAGAAATTCAGGCATGGCTACTTTATTTTTGAGACTGAGCAATATGGCCATATCGCCATGATTCCTATAGGCCTACAGACCATAGGTTCAGTGGTTTTTGAAGAAAAATTCAAGGGGATTGGTAAAGACGCTCCTGTGAGAGTATATAAGGGAGATAAACTGGGTCATTTTGCCTATGGGGGCTCTACCGTCTTACTGCTGTTTGAAAGGAACAGACTCAGTTCTATTACAGTACAACTGGGACAGCAGATTGGAAATCTAAAAAAATAGGTATGGGTTTCTCGATGATGCGAAAAACCACTCAAGAAGACAAATTTTGATATCAAAGCAGTGAAGGACAGCACTATTTATCTGTTAATTGGAGCCAAGGGCAGTGGAAAGTCTTTTATTGGTATTCTGATGGAGCAGGAGTTTCATATGAAATTCCTTCGAGTAGAGGATTGGGCCAAAAAAGTAAAAAGGGAAAGAGATATAGATAATGATTCTTATTTAAAAGAAGTGTTTACGACCATTGAAAATGGTGTCCGGGAGCAACTTAAGAAACAAGACAGCATTGTGTTTGAATCAACAGGGCTAACCGCTTATTTTGATGCTATGTTGTCTTCCTTACAGCAGGATTTTAATCTAGTTACTATTGGTATTCATGCAGATCTGGAGCTTTGTGTTAAGCGGGTAAGTGAAAGGGACCAGAGTATTCATATTCCCTTTTCTGAGCAAGAAGTGAAGGATATCAACCTGCAGGTAAAGGAAAAACACATTGATACGGATCATATTATCAATAACGAGAATAAAACTCTTGATTCACTTAAAAGCGAGCTTAGGGCCATTCTGGATCAAAGAAATTGATCAGTCTATATAGGTTATTCTTCAACAGCGGCAAATTCCCTTAAGGCCGCGTTAGGCTCCATAATGTTGTAACCTTTCCAGAACTCCGGATTATATCTTGCCATATAGGTGGCCTTTATACTTTTATCCTCCTTAAAAGCATCAAAGCCGGTTTGGTCTATCAGGGTATTCTCAAAAACCACCAGCTCCCATTTATTGGTATTGGCCATCCTGAAGTCTATGTTCAACCTTAATTCATTTTGTTTTCTACGTCCCTTAACATGCTTATTTTTTTCTATGACGTCCAGGGGACGGTCAAATCTGAACCATCGCCCAAAACTGAAGTCGGCAAACTTTAGATCGTATCTTCCGTTTGCCAGTTTAGTGAAGTGCATGGAACCCTTGTAAAGTGTTTCCCGATAAAAAATACCCAGCAACCTAAAATTCCTAAGGTTTTTGAGATTTTCAAAATCGATTCGCATCACCGCAAAATCTTCAATATTGATATACAACTTGCCTCTGAAATCGGCATTTCGTTTTGGCGAAAAATCTATTACATATACTCCATTGTCCTCAATTTCGGTGTATCCTGAAATCTTAAAATCGTACCTGCGATATTTATCAACGAGATTGAGTTTGGTGTCTTCCTGATAATAGAGTTCGCTAAGCAATTCATCAAAGATGTGCTTTTGACCGTCTACTACCCCAGAAATGGTGTCGGCTTCAATCTCCTTTTCCAGTTCCTTGGCTTCTTCGGCTTCCAAGTCGCTTAAAATGGAATCTACCTGTACTTTTTGGCTAAAGATGCCCGACTTAATTTTGAGATAGGAATCCGGTTTCACGTTTTGCTTAAACATAGTCTCCATCCGTTTCCCAAGATCTTCAAAAGAGCCTATATCCTTTTTGTCATATAGTTCAGCTGCTTTTAGTACAGCCACCTTATAAGCCTTATCTGTTTTATAAAAATCACCGAGGGTTTCACTATAATGGTAAGAATTCAACGGAATGGCCCCGGCAATACTGTCAATCAATTCTTTGTCCAATTCTTCAATAGAAGATTTTTCGAAACCAAAATCGACTTTCTGAATATTCCCAAAAACAGATTGTCTCAAAAAATACCGTTGTTTAATGGGGTCGTGATTAACATTCTGAGGCAGACGAGAAATCATCTTTTCTATGATCTCATCTGCGTCTAGTTCTTTGTTGAACAAATATACCCCACTTAACTCTATGGCCTTAGGCTGTAAATACACCACAGAATCAAGGCTTTGACCTGCAAAGAATGCAGTACGCTCATAACCCATGCAGGAAATGAATAAAGAATCAGGCTTTTGCCTAAGATTATCCAGATTTAAACTAAAACGCCCTTCCTCATTAGTAATTACACCTTGGTTTTCCGCATACTGAACGGTGGCATAGGGAATTGCTTCTTGAGTTTTTTTATCTATTACCTGGGCAGTGATACTCTGAGAGTGCGCTGTAGCGACGCCGAGGAGAACCAGCACGAGGGCCAGTGAAAGAGGATGTAAGTTCATAAACCGCAAAATTGAGCACAATGATATTATAATAGACGCACAATTAATGCCAAAAGTTGCCTAAATTTTTTAAAGTTTAGCCCTTAGAGATGTTTCTGAGCATGCCTCCAAAAATGAAAAAATGAAATGGAAGTACGCTGTACCAATAAAGTCGGCCTTTTAAGCCTTTTGGCCTGAAAGTAGCTGTTTGATGAAGTACGTTTTTATCGTCTATTTTAAACTCCAGCCAGGCCTCGCCCGGCATCCTCATTTCAGCGAATAATAGCA
>JBFOMC010000089.1:0-4345 GCA_040830565.1 Flavobacteriaceae bacterium | reverse complement strand
CATTGAAACTCCAGCTAACACATTTCTCTTTGGGGATTTCTACCCTGCCGCAACTTCTTCCTTTTTTAGAATCCGGAGAGCTTGTACTGAGTAACTATAAAACCTTATTTGAAAATGGGGCTTTGAGCTCCTTACAACCGCTGGAAGAAGTTAAGGAGGTAAACTATAGCCTTAACGGTTTGAATTTAACCAATAAACAACTGCTGACATTCTCGGGAATTTTGACACTACTTGGGAAACATTTTCCTGCGTCTAATTTTGAGGCTTTCAACAGTGTATCGCTAAGTGCCTTTGAGAACAATCGCATTTTCTCCCTGCTATTAAAAGCGGCTCTGGTATTTTTCCTAACCCTATTGCTCGTTAATTTTCTAGCGTTCGACTTTTATTTTGGAAAGTCCGAGGAGCTGAGAGCCGCTTTAGAAGAGAATAATTCTAGCCTGAACGATCTAAAAGACCTTGAAGTATCAGTAAATAAAAAACAAGAAAAAGTAGAGTTGCTTTCTGCGGCTTCCAATTCTAAAGCCACTTTTTTCCTGGATCAACTGGCGCAAAAAGTCCCTCCACATATTCTGTTAGAAAAGATCACCTATCAGCCCTTAGATAAGCCGTTAAGAGAGGGAAAGCCCCTTACCCAGGAGGAAAGAAATATTTTGGTCGGCGGAACCTCAACGGATGGCGATGCCTTCTCTACCTGGATACTGAACCTGGAAAAACTGGACTGGACCACCTCGGTAGAGACCCTGGATTACGACTATATCTCTAGCAGCACCTCCAGGTTTCTGATTAAAATTAGTTTCCATGAAAAATAATTCGAAGACTAAAATATTGCTGGCTGCTATTGCGCTGATGTTTTGGCTAGCCTATCAATTCTCTATAAAAAATACACTTACTGCCAGGGCAGAATACAACATGCTATCTGCTAGAACCGAACTATTAAAAGATACCCCAAGGCAACTCTCCATGCTGAAACAAAAAGAAAGTTATTACGATTCTATTTTGCAGCAAATGGATCTTGGAGGTACCTCTTTGCAAAACAACCTTTTGCGAGTGTTGAACCAGGCAGCAGAAAAGCACAACCTTAAGGTGATGGATTTTAATAAGCCCCATGTCTTCCAGGCAGATAACAACAGCCTGTACACCTACTCTTTTGATCTTAAGGGCGGTTACAACAACATTCTCAAAACCATTTACACCCTGGAGCAAAAAGGAAATTTTGGGGATGTGGTCTATGTAGATTTTGAGAAAAAGAAAAACTACAGAACCCGGCGTAATTCACTTACTGCGAAAGTGTTTGTACAGCAAGTGAAATAGAGATAGCGCGGATTTGAAATCCGTGTTATCTTGTAATAAACCCCTCCGTCCGCCAGCTGGCGGACACCTCCCCTTTTTCTTCGACAAGCTACGCTTGCTACCTTTACTGCGAATAACTTCGCAGCTCGGCAATGCCTTGCTGTGCGAAGTTTGCAACTTCGCACGTCGAATTTTTTTTTATTCATTTCTTTTGCGTGTCCAAAAGAAACGAATCAAAGAAAAGGACACTTTTTCGCTATGTGTTTTTTAAATCAAAAGATTTAAAAACCGCTCACACGGCCTAAATTATTTCCAAGGCTTCAATAATTCTTAACGGCCATGTTCACTACACTACGGAAAAAGGAAAACCTTTAATTCAGCCTAAGTACTATTAAAAAGAATCTGGGTCCATTTTAGGTTTCGTAGCAAATCAAAAAAAGAAACTACGATCATGTGTTAATTAAAACCTAAGATTAAAACAAAACCACTTCCACCTCGTTTAGCCTATACAGTTTATAGGACAAGCATGAAAATTCGTCTTTTAAGTTTATTTTTTATTTTGCTCAGTGCCTCTACAGTTCTGGCGCAAAGCGCTGATGAAAATGCTTTTGAAAAAAAGCAGGAGCTCGTGGTATTTCCGAATCCGGCAGAAAACACTGTGCATATCCTGGGTCTGGGAAACAGCAGCAGAGCCGGTATCTTTATCACGGATACCTATGGCAACACGGTGATGCAACTACGCTGGGAAATAAAGAACAACTCCCTGAGTATTCCCATACCCAATCTGGCATCAGGTATCTATGTGGTGACTATAAACTCTCCGGAACAAAAGGTGCAGACTAAGTTTTATAAGAAGTAACCCCTCCGTCCGCCGGCAGGCGAACAAGTTCAATTCGTACGAAATTTACACCTTTAGAATTTTTGTTTTTTTCTCATTCCTTTTTGCTTCCCCAAAAAGGAATATAAAAAGGGGACTTTTTCGCTATGTGTTTCTTAAAATGTAAACATTTTAAGAACCGTTCTCCTTGGCTAAATTGTCTCCAAGGCTTCAACAATTCTTAACGCCAAGGATCACTACACTACGGAAAAAGGAAACCCCTCCGTCCGCCAGCTGGCGGACACCTCCCCTTAATAAGGGGAGGAGCTTCAATCCTGACTATAAATAAAAATTAGTGAAGAATCTACGGCCTATTTTAGGTTTCGTAGCAAATCAAGAAAAAGCTGTTGCAGAAGAAGGAAGCTGTCTTATTGAAAAACAAAATTATAGGTAAGCGCAAACAAAGGGCTGTTAAGGACGGCTAATTCATAGGTGCCTAACGGACTAGACAAAAATACGTCCGAATCCTCCGCTCCAGACCTTTGGGTGTAATACAAATTGAAAGGATTTCTTCTGGAGTACACATTGTAGATAGTGAATGTCCAGTCTCCTACCCATCGCCGGTTTAGCTTCTTACTATATTTTATGCGCCAGGAAAAATCCAACCGGTGATAGGGCCTTAATCTGGCATTATTTCGTTCTATGAAAATGGGCACGTCTATCTCCTCAATTTTAAATATGCTATTTGCCACGGTATAGGGCCTTCCTGATTGAGCAGTAAAATTAAAACTCCAGGTATTGTATTTATCGCCTTCAAGATTTATGGTGCCGTTGAGGACATGTGGCCTGTCAAATTCCGAAGGGTACCATGCATTATTATTTACCCTATCTGCCAATCTTTCGTTCTGAGACCTCAAAAAACTTCTAGACCAGGTATAATTCAGCCAGCCGTTGACCACCCCTTTGGGTTTTCTTAAGCTCAGTTCAATCCCATATGCCTCTCCCTCGCCTTGAACCACGTCTCTCTCCAAAAATTCTTCCAGAAAAAAATCAGCTCCAGGTTTGTAGGTCAGATTATTTTTAGAATCTCGGTAGTATCCTTCCAACCCAATTTCTATACCACTCTCTTCCAAATTATGATATAACCCCAGACCATAGGTATTACTTTGTTGTGGTCTAATGTTGGGATCCGCGGTTTTCCACCTCGAGGTGGGTAAAGGGGTAGTTGTATTGTAAACATTTTGCAAATACTGATTCAGTCTGGCATAACTGGCCTTAACCGAAGTAAACTCCCCTAGTTTATAGTTAATCCCTAATCTTGGCTCGAGTCCATTATAAGTTTTCACCCCAGCTCCTTTTTCAAAGACTCTGGTAGCAATTAATGCTCCACTGTTCTCATCGAAAGTCGCCTGAGTATATGGGCCCACAAAAACAAAATGGTTAAGTCGGAGTCCGGCCGATAATGTAAGCGCATCAGCGGCATTGATATTGGCATTGGCAAAGCCCGAAAATTCATAACTCGTTTCTCTCTGAAGATCCACGGCATTTATGGCATTGGAAGTTCCGGGATCAAGATTCCCGGGACTTATTTGATAGCGGTTGGCCTGGACTCCTGTATAATAGGAAATTTTCTCTCCTATAGTATCTGAATATTCCGAGACCAGGCTTAAATATTTGATGTTAGATGCAAACTCTATTTTGTTTCTACTATTCACCTCTGGGAAGAGGGTTTTGGGAACATAATCACTGGCGATAAAAAGTGTTCTTAGATTGGCATTGTTGGCAAAGGTATGCGTCCAATTCAGGGTACCATTCAATGTTCTAAAATCGTATTGATTGTTTTCCGCACTGATATCCTGAATTTTTGTGATCAAATCTAGCTGATAAAAGTCTTTACTAAAAAAGCCCGTAAAGGAGACCTGGTCGTTTTCGGTTGGTAGGTAGAGGAGTTTTATAGTGGCATCATAAAAGTTGGCTTTGGTATCTTTTAAGCGCTCAGAGACCAGAGGAAGTAGAAAATCTGTAAAACCCGCCCGGACTCCTGCATTAAGCATCAGTTTATCCTTTATCAAAGGGGTCTCTATTGCCAGTCGGCTAGAGACTATCCCCAGTCCGCCAGACACTTTGGTCTTTTCCACATAAGTGTTTTTTACCTTTACATCTAGCACCGAGGTAGTTCTCCCGCCATATCTGGCAGGGATATTCGCCCTGTATAAGTCTACCGTTGAAAGTACATCT
>JBFOMC010000088.1:0-5169 GCA_040830565.1 Flavobacteriaceae bacterium | reverse complement strand
TTTAGGTGCAAATTCAAAATCTAACCTGCCGTAAGCTTTGACATAACTATTGCCGGGAAGGCTCAGGAAGTCATAACCCAAAAAGGGTACAAAATTATTGATCAGATTATTTCCATAACCTCCCAGTACAAAATCTAGAGCTGAAACATTGGAGGTTCCCAATTTAAAGCCGCCTTCGGTTTCCAGATTTAAGGAAAGTCTGCCAATCAAAGGAAATGCTGTTCCCATTCTGGCTTTGGCAATTGAGAACTCTTTAAAGTTGTTATTGAAGTCCGAAGAGAGTAAATAAAAATGAAAATCCCCGTTGAAGTACAGTCCTTTAGTAGGGAAATATCTATCGTCATAAGTGTCTAAAATGAGCTTTCCATAGGCACTGAAATAGTTACTTTTCTCGAAAAAGGTTCTTGTATCTTCAGAAGGAGAAATAGGTAGTGATTCTGTATTACTTATTTCATTGAGGGTGGTTGTACTGTATTTTAGAAACTTGTGCTCAAGTCCGAGGCTGAAGGCAAATTCCTCGTTTAAAACCGTCTGTAGGTAAATTTGATTGGTGAAATCCGAAACATCAAGATTTATTTTATTGATGTTAGGGTCTACAGGAGCATCAAAATTAGACTGAATTACGTTATAGTTGATCTCATCTGTGAAGTCATTAAATCTTGAGTTTATGCCAAAACTCCAATAAGAACCCTTATCTACATAGTACTGAAAGTTGTATCTAACATTATCCCCCAAAATAAAATCAAATGAAGCCACATCGTCGCTAACCAGCGCATTCTTTTTGGTCAAATTTATTATTGCGGCACTTTTGTAGAGATCGTCATAATGGGCACCAAGTCTTATAAACGTCTTCGTCGGGTTTTCTCTAAGCTTAAGGATAAGATCTTCTCCGAGGCCATTGGAAACCAGCTCATACCTTATTGTTTGAAAATTTCCTGTTGCCGCCAGGTTGCTGATCCCTTGCTGGAGTTTTTTAAATGTGATCTTTTCGGCAAGGGGGAATCTCAATTTTCCTTTGACATAACCTCGAGTATAATTATTATTTCCACTGACGATCAATCTGTTCACGACGATGGTGTCTTTCTGAGCAATATGCGGTCTGACCGTCTTGTTTTTACCTTGGGTTTTGGCGAGAGCTTCGAGCGCTTCCAAATTGATCCTGGCTGCTTTTTCACCGCTCTCCATAATACTTTCCTTCAGGTCAAAATCAATTACAGAATAATCCTCCATATCAGGTTTGATATAAATGTCTGTAAGCCTGGATTTTTCCACCATATCGCCTACTGTTCTGTAGTTGTTTATCTGCAACAAGATCTCTGTGGCAGATAGTAGAGATTCTCTATCTCTTAGCCCATGTTGCACATCCACACCAATAACAATTTCAGCTCCCATGTCACGTACCTCGTCTACCGGGTAATTGTTCAATACGCCACCATCAATAAGGATTCTTCCGTCAACTTCAGCCGGTTCAAAAAGGGAGGGGAAGGTGCCACTGGCAAGTATCGCCTCGGGCAAGTAACCACTATTTAAAAGTACTTCAGTACCTTTTTCAACATCCGTAGCAATACAAAAGAACGGAATTGGCAGTTTTTCAAAATTCTCAATATCCTTTACATGGTAGAGCAATCTCACCAATTCGTTATAAATATTCTGACCACCAGAAATAGCCGGAGGAAATGAAATCTTAAAATCGTTGAACGGCAGGGTCAAGGCATATCGTTCAGAGTCTTCTTTTTCATAAAAGGTTTTGGCGCTTCTGGGAAGATTGTCCTGAATCAGGCTGGTGAATTCTGTATTGCGAAAAATTGAGTCCAAGGCCGTTGCAGAATATCCGGAGGCATATAAAGCCCCGACTATTGCTCCCATACTGGTGCCTCCTATATAATCGATCTCTACTCCTGCTTCTTCAATGACTTTTAAAGCGCCAATATGTGCGAGCCCTTTGGCCCCACCACCACTTAGTACCAAGCCCACTTTTGGTGGCTTTGAAGTCTGTTCATCCTGGCCAGATACTCCCAGCGCGACTAGACAAAATACTAAGGTCAGGGTTATCTTTCGCATAGGTTTAATGAAAGGTATTATAAATTTTCTTTGCTTTAGAGTTTCCCGCTATTTTAGCCAATTCCTCTAAGGGAGCTTCCTTTATCCTTTTGACGGATTTAAATTTTTTTAGTAGCTCCTGGGCGGTCTTCTCTCCAATCCCGTCAATACCCTCCAGAACAGAATTAATTGCAGCTTTGCTTCTTTTATTTCTATGAAAACTTATGCCAAAGCGATGGGCCTCATTCCGCAGTTGTTGAATAATCCTCAGGGTCTCAGATTTCTTATCCAGGTAAAGGGGGATCGGATCTTCAGGAAAGTAGATCTCTTCAAGGCGTTTGGCTATCCCGATTATGGCTATTTTTCCTCGCAGACCTAATAGATCCAGACTTTTTAATGCCGAAGAAAGCTGCCCTTTGCCTCCATCAATAATTACAAGTTGTGGCAGCGATTCTCCATCGTTGAGCAATCGCCTATATCTTCTGTAAACCACCTCTTCCATGGAAGCAAAATCATCCGGGCCCTCCACGGTTTTAATATTAAAATGCCTGTATTCTTTCTTTGAAGGTTTTCCGTTTCTAAAGACAACACAGGCAGCCACAGGGTTGCTCCCTTGGATATTAGAATTATCAAAACACTCTATGTGCCTGGGCTCCTCGGAAAGTCGCAAATCTGTCTTCATCTGTCCCATAATTCGTTTTGTGTGACGATCCGGATCTGTTACTTTTATTTGCTTAAAGCGCTCTTGCCTGAAGAACTTTGCATTCCTGAGCGAGAGGTCAATAATTTTTCTTTTGTCACCCAACTTTGGTACGGTAACCTTTAAATCCTGACCAACTACGATTGGAAAAGGAACATAGAGCTCTTTGGATTGCGAATTAAATCGCTGCCTTATTTCCACGATAGCCAATTGAAGTAAATCCTTATCCTCTTCCTCCAACTTCTTTTTTATTTCCATGGTATGCGATCTGATAATGGAACCATGTGAAAGTTGAAGAAAATTTATGTAAGCAAAAGTGTTATCGGAAACTATGCTAAAAACATCTACGTTGTTTATTTTGGGATTTACCACTGTGGACTTTGACTGGTAACTTTCCAGAACTTCAATTTTGTCCTTTATCCTTTGAGCTTCTTCAAATTTCATCTCGCCGGCCAGGGACTTCATCTGTTTTCTAAAATATTGTAGGGACGACTTAAAGTTTCCTTTGATAATCTCTCTGATATCGTCTATTTGCTTATGATAATCCTCTGCCGTTTGAAGCCCCTCGCAAGGTCCTTTGCAATTCCCAAGATGATATTCCAGACATACTTTGTATTTGCCTGCTTCAATTTTTTCCTGAGAGAGATCATAGTTACAAGTCCTTAGAGAATATACGCTTCGTATTAAATCCAAAAGGGTCTTTACCGTCCTCATGCTGGTGTACGGCCCAAAGTATTCCGAGCCATCCTTTATTAGTTTTCTGGTAGGAAATATTCTTGGAAAGCGCTCATTCTTAATACAAATCCACGGATACGACTTGTCGTCTTTAAGCATTACATTATACCTGGGCTGGTATTTTTTGATGAGGTTGTTTTCCAAAAGCAAGGCATCTGATTCTGTAGGAACGACAATATGCTTTATCTGCTTAATTTTCTTGACCAAGACCCTGGTTTTGCCATACTCGTGATTCTTATTAAAATAGGAAGCGACTCTTTTCTTTAAGTTTTTTGCTTTCCCTACATAAAGGATCTTCCCGTCTGCATCATAAAACTGATATACCCCAGGGGTGTTGGGGAGGGCACCAAGTTGTATTTTTATTGGAAGTTCTGGCATGTAACTCTAGAAAGAATAAATCGTATGTTAGCAAAGATAGATTACCCGTACCTTAAAAACATATTGCGGTTCTAATTTAACGAAGCTTTTGCTCTTCCCGTCATTTTTTGAACCTAAACAGGATAAATATACAGCTGATATTTTTTCAAAATCTGGCTTGATTGACCTCTAGGTATCTTAACCTTATGATGATCTTACTTTAACCCAAAACTTTAACATTTATTAATTTTCGTATTCCCACAATCAATTAACTTTTTGATTATCAATTTTTTAGTTATCAATAGATGATCGAAAACGGAAACTTTTAATTCCAAAATTGTTAACAATTTGATAAAAATGTGCATTTCATCGATGTTTTTGTGCATTTAATAGGGGCCTGTTCAGTTTTTTTCTTTACTTTTAAGCCGTCATAACCAGGCATTCACATGGACAATTATCTTATTACTTTAGGTATGTACCTGATATTGATGCTGTTTTTCAAAATTTATTTTGCTGTTGCCGCAAAGGATTAAATTTTGATTAAAAGCTCCCCCACACAATCTGTTTGATCGACTTTATGTTGAAACAAGAGTTACGATTAAACCATACATTACTTAGAAAACAACTTTCCACTGAGCAACTAGATGTTGCCAGCATAGCTATTGCCAATAGGATTTTAGAACTTCCTGTTTGGCACTTTTCTTATTTTCATTTATTTCTGCAAATTCCCGAAAAAAAGGAAATTGATACCTCCTATATACTTTCAATTTTGCAAGGAAAGGATAAAAATGTTGTGGTGCCTAAAGTAAGTGGCGATTCAAAACTGATTAATTATCTATTAACAGACAGCACCCGTTTTAAAAAGAATGCCTGGAACATTCCCGAACCTATAGATGGCATAGAGGTGCCTTCGGACAAATTGGAAGTTGTTTTTGTACCCCTTCTGGCTTTCGACCTAAAAGGGAATAGAGTTGGATACGGAAAGGGCTTTTATGATAATTTTCTGGCCGGGTGCAGTCCGGATATTGTAAAAATTGGCCTTTCCATGTTTGAAGCTGTGGATGAAATAAAGGATGTAAACGAAAATGACATTCCGTTGAATTATTGCATCACTCCGGCCACAACCTACGAATTCTGATCTGTCTCTACCGCATTTTCAGTGGTGGTTTCTGCAGCGAGTTCATGTTCAACTTTTCTTGGGAAAGCTTTTTTGTTAAACACTAGCAAAATGCCCACCCCTGTGCTTATGGCCGTATCGGCGACATTAAAAACAGGTTCAAAAAAACGGAAACTGTTCCCGCCTACAAAAGGCATCCAATCTGGCCAGGTGGTATCTA
>JBFOMC010000087.1:0-4352 GCA_040830565.1 Flavobacteriaceae bacterium | reverse complement strand
GAAGAGGTCAAGAATCAGTGTGACAACCGAATTTAAAAAAATGAAAAAAGAGGACAAAATATTAAGTTTATTGGAAAATATGATTTCCCAACTCGACTCCTACCACAATCACAAGGAAAACAACGCACATATTGGCCTCGCGATCCAGATAAGTCTGTTTTCAGGAATTATGACTCTTGGGGAAAAACTTGCTATAACCGATTCAAATCTAATTTTGGTAGTTATCTCTCTTGTTGGAATCTGGTCCCTTTTACATTTTTTTATTAGAAATCAATTAAGACTTAAAAGAGCGGCAGCAATTTTTTACAGTGGTTATCTGAATGCCTTTTTAGAGTTTGTGAATCAGGATTTCAATAAATTAAGTTTGGCTCCAAAAAAAATACAAAGACTACCCAAAAATGGATTCTTACTATTTCTTGACTACATAATTCCAGTGAACAGAGCACCATTGAATACTAGTATCGAAAAAAACATAAACCCGAAGTTTATTAGAGATCAGTTGCAAGTAAAATACGATCTGGCTCAAGTCAATTCAAATCGAAATGAATGGGTTTTTGCCATCGCCAGTATTCTAATGTTCGTAGTGATGATTGTCAGAACATTTACGCTGTAACTCCAGATGGCGCGGATTTGCAATCCGGCAACGTTGCTAGTCACTAGTTTCTAAGCCCCCATTCCACCCCCTACTTATTTAACGAGATTGCCGCGTCTCCACCAAGAGGCGGAGTCTCGCAATGACGGCGGGGATTACTGTTTACTGATTGCTTATTACTCATTTAGAATACTCCAACCCTACTTATCCCTATAATTTCCCATCTTGGACCTCCTCTTTAACACTTCGGTAGTTCAGAATTTCATAAAAATGTATTCGAACTTATTTTGGGCTAATAAAATAGCATCCGATGAAAACTAAGTCCGCTCAAAACCCATTCTTAATGGCAAACTCAACGCTTCAAAAAGAAGCAAAGAAGAAAGAGATTAAGAAGTTTGCCCTGATCATGTTTGTGTTCACCTTTGGGATGGCAGCCTTGCTTTTTTACGAAGTAAGTAGCTGGTATATATGGTATGGCTATTTAGCTATCTGGACCATTCTTGAATATAGAATTGTTAAGAATTTGAATTTAAAATGGTGGTATTGGATTTTGATCATTGCGCTTATTCTGGGTATAGATTTGGCAGTGGTGGAATTGGTTGCCTATTTAAAATAATGCGAATTTAAGTTCCTAAATACTTAGATTTCCACAGGGGAGCGGACAGATGCAAGCCGCGCACTGCTAGTGGTTTCCAGATTCCCACTCCCCGATTTCACTTCCTGCTTAATTAACGGGATTGCCACGTCCCGCTATTCGCATTCCGTCTACTTCACGAGATTGCTTCGTCACGTTTTAAGCGTGACTCGCAATGACGTGCATCGAGCACTGAGCCCCACAGCTTCCTTCGACAAGCTACCCTTGCTAACTTCGCTGCGAAGTACTTCGCAGCTCGTTAATGCTCAGGATGACAACTTTCCATTTACAATTTTCCCCTTTTAATTATTAATTCTTAATTCTTAACTCTTAATCCCTATTTTAGAGGCAAACAATATCGCCATGAAAACCACCCTCTCCCTCCTCCTATTCCTTATCGCCACCAACGCCTTTAGTCAGGAAGCATATCGCCGTTGGCGGAAGATGAACCAGGTAAGGAACGATAAGTTTGATCTGGTGCTCCCGGAAGTTATGCGAGAAAACAATATAGATATGTGGATTATTACCAATCGTGAAGGCAACCTGGATCCGATCTACTCAGATATGGGGGAAGGATACACCATGGACAGAGGTTACTATATTTTCACAGACAGAGGTAGAGAGCGTATAGAACGAGCCGCCCTGGGTATAAGCGGCTACCTCCTGAAAGAAGGGGGTAGTTACGATTATTTTGGAGGAGCAGAGGAACTAAAGGATTTTGTAAGCCAACGAGACCCAAAACGTATTGGGCTTAACATCTCCAAGCACATCGGCGGAGCTGATGGGCTTACCCACTCTGCCTATCTGGAGCTGGGGGAAATTCTGGGTAAAAAATATGCAGATCGATTTGTGAGTGCAGAGAAATTGGTGTCCGACTTCCGTTCCAGGAGGGTGGCAAGCGAAATAGCTATCTATGGTGAGGCCGGGGAACTTTCTTATACCATTGCAGAAAGGGCCTTTTCTAACGAGGTGATCAGCCCGGGAATCACTACCCTGGAAGATGTGGCCTGGTGGATGAAGGAAGAACTTTTTAAAAACAACCTGGCTTCCTCTTTTGGCATGCCCTCGGTCTATATTACCGGGCCAGATGGGGTGGTAGCTACTTCTACTGATAGAATTATTCAAAGAGGTGATGTCCTGATGCTTGATTGGGGTGTGGGGCTAATGAATATGTACACGGATATGAAGCGAATGGCCTACGTACTAAAAGAAGGTGAAACCGAGGTGCCGGCCGGCATACAAAATGCCTTTGATCAGGGCGTAAAAGTACGCAACATCCTTAAAAAAACCATTAAGGCAGGCATCACTGCCAAACAAGCTGAAGAAGAGATCTATGCCGCTCTTGAAGCCGCAGGCTTTAATAAAATGGAAGCCTTTAATAAACCAACAACCCTGGATAAAACCGATGTGATCATCGGTTGCCATTCCGTAGGGAATTGGGGGCACGGGATTGGCCCCTCAATCGCCTTCTTTAATCCGGTAAGACTGGGGTATCAAATTAAACCTAGCAACCTGCTCTCCATAGAGCTTTTTGCTTACACCAAAGTGCCGGAATGGGGTGGAAAAAAACTGCGTGTACCACTTGAAGATGATGCTGTGGTCACGGAACGAGGGGTAGAATGGTTGTATCCGGTAAATCCGAGGGTTTTGGTGATAAAGTGAGGAATCGGGGAACCGAAGAATAGAGGAAATATATAATGCCTTCCGTCATTGCGAACCACACCTATGTATGGTGAAGCAATCTTTTGATTTTGTTACTGCATGAGATTGAGGGTGTCTGCTTATTACTCTCTGCTTAATTAGTGGGATTGCCAGGTCAGGCTATTTATATTCTGCCTACTTCACGAGATTGCTTCGTCACGCTTAAAGCGTAACTCGCAATGACGTGCCTCTGACATCACTTTCCCTTTTAATTATTAATTCTTCATTATTAATTACCAAAAGTGTAACGATCGCCAAAATTCCGGGTCTATATATAAACACATCAATCATGAAAAAACAACTCACCCTCCTCGCCTTGCTATTCCTATCTCTTAGTTGTGGAGAAAAGAAAGAAAAAGAAACTGCCGAAACCATTGCCGCTTATACCCCGGATAGGTATGTAGAAAACAACTGCCTGTATTCCAAAGTACTTCCAGAAATTGATATCCAGGTCGCCGAGGAATTTAAATACATTGGTACTTTTGACTTTGTTCTCAAGGCAAATTCTGATGAGGCTCCGCCAGAACTCAAAGGTAAAGCTATTGCAGGTGGCGACCGTTATGTCTTTGCCGTGGCAGACGACAACCAAAAAGTTCGGAAACTTTTCATAGTGCAGCTCGAAGGATTCCTACCCGGAATAGACTATACTTATAACTACAATTTCGATACAGCAGAACAGATAGGCAACAACAAATACCGTCACAACACCTGGTTTTATGACAGCGCCCAACTAGCAATAGATAATCCGGAAAACGAAGGTGCCCTTACCCGCGCCTTCCTGGAAAAGAAAGGATACACTTTAGAAGACCACTTTATGATGTCGCGCTGGGTTGGCCTGGCCAGTGAAGACAGAAAAAATGAGATCATTATGTACTATCTGGAGATGCTCAAAGATCGCACTGGCCATACCCTGGAGGAGTACGAAGCCTTAGACGAGGACCGAGTTAAGGCCATTAAAGATGGACTCATAGGTCGTTCAAAGAAGAGTTTTAGTATTGTGAAAGGATGAATTTCAATGGGAAATTGAAAGTGGAAAAGTGAGGCCGGAAGATGGATTCGTGGAGTACAATGCACGTCATTGAGAACCACGCTTGTAGTGCTGTGAAGCAATCTTTTAATTTAGACCACCTTTATCGGCCTGCTGAAACCTGCTTGGAGCTCTAGCCAACTTCAGGGGACAGTCATACCCCCTGCCTACCTTCGGCCCCCAGCAATGGCGAGTATGGATCACCAACAAGTATTTACCTCCATCAGATCATTCCATACACCAGACATCCATGACAAAAAAATATCTTAATTTGGTTGGTGTATGGCAGTAAAAAAGCAAACCATGGCATTAAGCGGCTTAATTGGCCCGTTGCTTTTTTGTACAATTGTCATAGCAAGTGCAGCAAAGAGCCCTGGATATAGTCACCTCCATAATTT
>JBFOMC010000086.1:0-2002 GCA_040830565.1 Flavobacteriaceae bacterium | reverse complement strand
TTTACCTACGGTCGAGTAGAGATCAGGGCAAAACTGCCGTCTGCAGGAGGTACTTGGCCAGCTTTATGGGCTTTGGGAGCCAACTTTGATACTGTAGGATGGCCTGATTCAGGAGAAATAGATATCATGGAGCATGTGGGCAATAGTTCGAACGTCGTTTCAAGTGCCTTGCATTTCCCTGGAAATTTTGCCGGTGGCGCAATCACGAGTTCAACCCCGGTGAGCACGGCTACCTCCGAGTTTCATAACTATACCGTAGAATGGACTCCGGATAGCATCAAATTTGTGGTAGATGACGAAGTGGTACACCTGAGTTTTGATAATGACGTTAGTACACCTTTCAACAGCGATTTCTTCTTTATTATGAACATTGCTATGGGCGGTACATTAGGAGGTGCCATAGATCCAGCCTTCACCGAAGATACTATGGAGGTTGATTATATCAGAGTCTATCAGTAATTGAAGTTTGTATAGATTTTTCAGATAAAAAGGCCAGGTTAAAACCCTGGCCTTTTCTTGTGGACGTATAATTCAATAAGGAATGCTTTAAATAGCGCTAATGCGCTGCTAAACATCAATTAATGCCGCTTCTCAAGGACATCAACAATATTGTTTAGTGTAAAGCCTTTCGCCTGTAAAAGTATCAAATAGTGAAATAGCAAATCGGCGCTTTCGTTGAGAAAGAGTTCATCGTTGTTGTCCTTGGCTTCAATGACGGTCTCCACAGCTTCCTCACCAACTTTTTGGGCTATTTTATTAATCCCTGCTCTAAACAGAGAGGCCACATAACTTTTTTGGTCCTCCTGATTATTTTTTCTGGAAGCTATAACTTCTTCTAAGTGCGAAAGAAAACCAAAACTGCTGGTATTTTCTTCGTTCCAACAGGTATCAGCACCCGTGTGGCAAACAGGGCCGACAGGGTCTGCAGTAATTAACAAGGTATCTTGATCGCAATCTAGTTTTACATCCACCAGATTTAAATAATTGCCGCTCTCCTCCCCTTTTGTCCACAGCCGATTCTTAGTCCGACTGAAAAAAGTGACTTGCCCGGATTCCTTTGTTTTTGCCAAAGCTTCGGCATTCATATAGCCGAGCATTAATACCTTGGCTGTCTTTTGATCCTGAATAATAGCCGGTACCAGCCCATCCATATTTTTGTTGAAATCTATCTCCATATTCTGAAAAATTGAATCATCCCCAAGAACTAGAGGGGGCACCACAGGTAAAGGGCGTGAACCACCCCGCCTTGCAGGCACCCCTCCTTAAAAAGGAGGGGACTATTATAGTCTTACAGGTATATTATTACTTTTCAATTCTTTTTTTAAATCTTGAATTTCCATTTCTTTAAAGTGGAATACACTGGCCGCAAGTGCTGCATCTGCCTTTCCTTTTTTGAAGGTATCTACAAAATGCTGCATATTTCCTGCACCTCCCGAGGCAATAATAGGGATATTCAACTCCTCAGACAATTTGGCCAGGGCCTCGTTGGCAAAGCCATCTTTAGTTCCATCGTGGTCCATAGAGGTGAAAAGAATTTCTCCGGCACCCCTTTGTTCAACTTCTTTAGCCCATTGAAACAGGTCTATTTCGGTCGGCACTTTTCCCCCCACCAAATGTACTTTCCATTGCTCATCGATTTGTTTTGCGTCTATAGCCACTACTATGCACTGCGAGCCAAACTTAGCTACGAGCTCGTTAATCAATTCGGGGTTCTTAACGGCAGAAGAGTTGATAGATACTTTGTCTGCACCATTCTGCAAAAGTATGTCCACATCTTCCACAGAGGAAATTCCGCCACCCACGGTAAAAGGTATGTTCACTTTCTCGGCCACATGGTAGACCAGCTTTGCCAAAGTCTTTCTTCTTTCTTCGGTAGCTGAAATGTCTAAAAAAACTAATTCATCTGCTCCTTCTTTGGCATAGATCTCGGCCAATTCCACAGGATCTCCTGCATCGCGAAGATCTACAAAATTGATTCCTTTTACAGTTCTGCCATTTTTAA
>JBFOMC010000085.1:0-2037 GCA_040830565.1 Flavobacteriaceae bacterium | reverse complement strand
AGCTTAAGCTCAATCGTGAACTTGAACATCAATGAGTTCATTCTAAATGTCGAAATCAATGCCTTTAAAGAGCTAGTTATCACGAACTATTCATGGATAAACATCACATTGTTTTCACTAGCAAGCGCTATCTGCTTCTTTACTCCATTTAAGGGTCGAAGACTAAGATTGGCTCTATACGCATTGATCTTCATGCCGTTCGGCTACTACGTGATTATTGAGACCGTTTTGACAACAAATCAAATCGCTGTTGCGCATTTTAGGGCGATTAGCATACAGCCTAACAAAGAAAATATTGTGCTGTTTGCAGAACTCATCAGGGCGCTACCAGAGAACCCATTAGCTTTGTTTACTGACATGTCTGATCATAGAACCTTATCATATGATTCTTGCCAGCACATTCGAGCGTTACTGGCTAGAGACAGCCTACACGAAACGTCATTTAACGCTCTTTGTAATGACAACAACGCGCCTTCACGAGCTATATTCAAGTACAGCTATATTGGTTTGATGTCCTTTTTGGTGACAGCGGCAACAACATTCTTTGTAGTCACTGAGCATATCAATTTCTATGACAAACAAGCTAATAAATGATCGCTTGGCAATCTGCTTCAATTCGGATATCTTAAAGCCAGATATCAAAAAGACAAAGTGGATACCATGACAAGAAACAACTTCAGTCATGAGCTACCTGAAGGACAGCGGTACTCAGACTACTTAGTAAAATTCAAAAGAGCAAAAACAACCAATACTTTAAAAACCATGCATAATGGCGCTCAGAGAAAAATCAAAGAACTCGACCTAGATGAACAAATCAAACAACTAATACGTGTTGACTGTTACCATGCTTTTATCGATAGAAAAGACGAATTAGAGCAAGTCTCTTCATTAAAATTCCCAACCCTACAGACTAAAAAAGGAAGCAGCCAACCAAACAATCCAGCAGCATTGCTTGGTGCGATGCTAAGAGAGCTTGATACCAAAAGCGCATAGTTTTTATAAGACTTTATCCGAATACCATGTGTCGCACTGGCGCTTAGTTGAATGATTATTTAAATTTACGACAATACTCATTACTATCGATTTACACACGTCAATTAACTTGTGCTAGACTGTCGATATTATAAAAATAATAAAGAAAATGAGAAATGTTTTACGTATTTTGGGATATTGAAAATCAACCTCGCAATCAAACATGGTTAGAACTCAGTAAGATAACTAGTGATGTTCGAGTAATTGTGTTTAAGCAGAGCCATCATAAAGAACCATCAGATCTTATTAGTGAGATTGCACCTGAACAATACAACATAGTTAACTTTAAGCACCCCAAAAGAAATAGAGCAGATAATCTCCTTCTTAACGAATATCGTAACAGGATCAAGCAAAGAGCTTGCAGACCGAATGACATAGTGATTCTAATATCAAAAGATAAGCGATTGATAAATAGATTTAAAAGGCAAAGTAATGAGACTAAATCGATGTTTTTCTATAGCAAAGTTGGCGATTTTGATTTAAATAAAATACTTGGAATGAAAATAGAATCTTTTTGCGTAAAAGAAAAAACTCCTGTTTACATTTAATTTATTAGTGTTAACATTGCACTGTAGCCGAACGGTTTAAATAGGCTATTTCCTTTTTGGTGATGTTTTTTCTAAATCACTTTTTCTTTTTTGCACGAGACTGGCTTTTGCCAGTCTTTTAATTTTCTAATCGTTGCTTCACACCACGTCATCCAGTACGTCGCAGCCATCAAACAACATGACTACGACATTTAAAATCCTTCGCTACAGCAAATTGTAGAGCGCTTTAAACTCTTTGTTCTGCGGGTGCTTCGACGCTAACCAATCTAAGTCAGGCGCTTCAAGATTCTCTATAGTTACGCACCGCTTGAAAACAACCTCATTAGAGTTAGTTTCATGAGTTTCCTGAAACACGCGGAAAAGATGGTCGCCTACCGTTGCACCATACCGATATTGCTGCAATGGACTGTAGTGTACACGCTGATAGCTCAGTAGGTGGGAGTACTTTACGGCTATT
>JBFOMC010000084.1:0-6884 GCA_040830565.1 Flavobacteriaceae bacterium | reverse complement strand
ACCAATAAGTAGTAGTGCCCACCACCTTTTAAACCTGAGTTTTTTCAAGCCAAAAGACAATCCTGTTTCCAAGGTGCCGATGGCTATGGTCCAAACACCAATGAATATGACGAGTAATGGTGCCGTCATGGCAGGATAGAAAACGAGCATTGCTCCCAGGATAATATCTAAAATCCCAAGCGCCAGGGTCCAGCCCCATTTGCTGTAGAACTTGCGAACCAAAATACTGCCTGTTATAAAGGTTACCCCTGTAAATAGGGTTAGTAACCCGATAACAGCAGTTAGGCCCACTAAGGAAGTGAGAGGGTTCCTAAATATGATTACTGCCACCAAGGTGAACAAGATCCCTCTTACCAGGTACATCCACCAATTTTTTCTTTTGTTTTTCACGATTTCTAGGATTAGTAGTTATGTATTTTTAATAAATATTATGCCTTTGGCGGGTATTGAGATAAGACGGCCTTTACAGCTTCGTTAATGGTCTTTTCCATATCCTTTTGCTTTCCAGTGATAATGCCCGTTCCCACGCCTCTCCAGACTAGCTTTTTGCTGGAGGCATCTACAAGGTCTACAATGATGGTCCCCTGTTCGTAGTCTTTGATATAAGTATCCAGGTGGGTCATTCCGCCGTAGTGTTGATCTCTATAGGAAGTTTGGGTAACACTTTCAGACTTGTGCTCATCTACCACAAAGAAATTCACAAAAAGATCTGGTGTTTCCGTTTCCTCAAGCCCCTTGGACTTAAGTTCTTTGTGAATGGCATTCTCAAATGCTCTTTTGTTTTCCGTACTGTGGTTGTCATAGGTATCTGATACCGATGCTTCCATTAAGAATTTGTAATCCTGGAAGGATTTAAAGTTGGCATTTTGATCGTACTCAGCGGTTGTTTTTAAATTGCTGATAGAGTTGCAGCTTACCATTACAACAAATAAGGGTAAGATGATGATTGCTAGTTGAATTGTTCTTTTTTTCATGATTTCTACTTTTTGGATTGTTGTTTTTTGAGCATCCCCGGACCTTTCCGGAGATGCTATTTCTTTTTAAATGATTAGGAGATCTCCTTTAAGAATTTATCTACTTCTTCCAAAGCTTGTTTCCTAGATTTACCATGTCTTTCCTGAAGTACTCCTAATAATCTGGTGCGACTACCGTTGATTCTGTCAGCCTCATTTTCACTAATGTCTCCCCAGAATTTTTGAATTTTCCCTTTAACCTGGTTCCATTCTCCGTCGTAGGCCAGATTATCATAGCGATGTTTTAGCTCTGCTACTTCTTTGCGAGCCTCCTCAATACTATGGCCGTACTTCTGCTGTAGCAGACCCTCTAATTTGGTAACATCTCCTGCTACCTGGTCTAATTCATCATTGGTAAGTTTTCCCCATGATTTTAGAGCTTCTCCTTTAAACTCGTTCCAATACCCTTTTAAAATTTCACTCATAACATTTTGATTTAATTGATTAATAATTCTCTTTATTTTCTTTTCAAAAGCCTCAGGCTACTGCCCATAAGTCTTACCGATTTTGTAATACTCAATCCAAGAACTGCTGCAGGAATCTCTTAGTTTCTTTCTGTGACAATTCACTGGATATTCCAAAGTGGTCTTCCAAAAAGGCCATAAGCCTTAACCTGCTACACTTTATCCTTCTGGCCTCGGTCTCCCCCAAATCATCCCAGTGGAGCACCATGCGAGACCTGATCCGACTGCATTGTTCTATGAAAGACAGGTTATCGTAGCGCTCAACCAGCTGTACCAACTGCCTGTTTGCCTCCCATTGACTATGTCCGTATTTTTTCCTCAGCAAGTCCTCCAGTTTGCCCATATCTCCATCTATTTCATCCATGTCAGCAGAGGATAATCTTTCCCAGGTACCTATTGCTTCGTCTCTTAGATCTGCCCAGTATTTTTTAAATGTTGTATCCATAAATTCTTTTCAGTCTGTCATTAATCTTCTTAGTTGAAGTAATCCTTCAAGGCCTGTGTTGATTTGATTTTTGAAATACCGGATTTCGGGACTCTTTCTCAGCAGTTTAAAGGCCAGAAGCACCATGGAAAATTCATCAGATTTTAAATAGGCCTTAAACTCATTTGAAGACTTCCACAACCCGCATAAAGAGAAAGTAAGATCATCTCCTAGGTGCTGATAGATCTCAAATTGCTCACAACCGTATAGGTTCTGGGTTTTTTTGGCGGTCTCTGTCATAATTTTCAAAAATTCGGTTCTCTTTTTATCTCTTACTTGCACTCGTGCCAGAATTACTCTCATTTGTTTTATTCTAAAAGTTTAGGACGCCAGACCATATCCAACGGCTATGCCAAAAGAGGAAGAAGAGTCTTAAGAGTAAGTAAATCAGATAGTTAGTGTATAGATGAGTTGGTTTGGTACTTCAAGAACACCCACGAAATATCACGGAAGTGCTTTATTTAGCTGTTTTAAATGGAAATAACGGCCGTATGACTACCCCCAAAAAGCGGAGGTGGGAAATTGAAAATGGAAAATGGAAAGTTGAAAGTTGAAAAGATAGGAGGCAAGAGAAAAAAGAAAAAAGACAAAGGACTAGAGACAAAAAAAACTAGATAAAACTACAAATGACTTAATCCCCAATTTCTCTTTGCACCTTTTGCGCCCTCTTTGCGATCCTTACCGTAAAAAATAATAAACACAAATCGCTTTAAGTTTGCGTTTGCCCTTGAACTTGAACTTCCAAGGAAGTAATCGTTGGATAGATAAAGCATCGCCCATCTTAAACATTCCCTATCTATCAGGAGCATAAAGCGCTGTTTGCCTAGTAAGGTCTCTTCAGATTCTATGTGGTTCTCGTCATGCACGTAGTAATCTATAGGGCATACGGTAGCACATTAAGGCTCTTCTTGAAAGGACGGTTTTTATAAATAAAACGCTTAGGTAAGTTGCTCTTTTTTAAGTCCGAGCTTTAACATTTTTGAGCGGAGCGTGCTGGGATTAAGTCCAAGAACCGTGCTGGCCCCTTTAATGCCTTCAATTTTCCAGTTACAAGATTTAAGTACCTGTAGAATATAACTTCGCTCTACTTCCTTTAGTGAACCTGCTAGCTTTTTATCCAAAATGGGCTTGGGGTTTAAGGAAACATCGTCAGCCTTTAGGATACCTCCATGAGACATAATTACAGCGCGCTCCACAACATTTTCGAGCTCCCTAATATTTCCAGGCCAGGAATGCATTTGAAAGGCGTTTATAAGATCTTGTGGTATGGTGTCTATAGATTTCCCAATTTTTTTACCTGTTTTACTCACGAATTGACGGATTAGAAAAGGAATGTCTTCTTTGCGATCTCTGAGAGGAGGTACTTGAATTGGAAATACATTTAATCTGTAAAAAAGATCTTCCCTAAAGTTACCTGAACCAATCTCTTTTTCCAGATCTCTGTTAGTAGCTGCAATGACTCGGACATCTGTGCTGATGGTTGCCGGGTTGCCAATACGTTCAAACTCCCCTTCCTGAAGAACCCTGAGGAGTTTAACCTGCAATTCAATAGGCATTTCGCCAATTTCATCAAGAAAAATAGTTCCCTTATCCGCCAGTTCAAAACGACCGATATGCTGGTTAATAGCGCCCGTAAATGCACCTTTCTCGTGGCCAAATAATTCGCTTTCAATAAGGTAGGTAGGAAGTGCAGCGCAATTTACTTTTACCAAAGGTCTATCTCTCCGGCCGCTGTTGTTATGAATGGCCCTGGCAATGAGTTCCTTGCCGGTTCCTGTTTCTCCTAATATGAGTACGGTGCTGTCTGTAGGAGCTACTTGTTCTACTTTTTTCAAAGTATGTTTTAAGGCACCACTTCTGCCAATGATCTCCTCAAAATTATGTTCTGTTTTGATTTCAATTTGCAAATACTTGCTTTCGTTTTCAAATTGGGTTTTGAGTTTTTCTATTTGACTTTGGGCTTCAGCAAGCTCTTGTTGTTGTTGTTTACGAGCCAGGGCATTAGCAAAGATCTCACCAATTAATTTCAAACGGCTAATGTACTTTGCAGACCAGTCAACCTTCTTGGTATAGGAATCAAATCCGAGAAACCCAATAAGCTTATTATCAATTACAAGAGCGGTGTATAATATGGACTGAATCCCAAAATCCTTAAATAGTTTTCTGGCGTTCTTAGCATCCTTGGGTACCGTATCTGTATCGCTGATCATTAGCATGCCGTTTGCCTGTAATTCACTCATGAGGTAGGGGTACTGCTCCATAGGGATCTCTCGAAAATCTTCATGAGTAATATAGTTCTTCAAAAAGGGCTGTGCATAATAATGAGTGGTTGAAACCAGGCCTGTTTCTTCTGAATACAGGTTGAGGCAGCAATATTCTACATCCATGAATTCAGCAAGGAATTTTAAGGACCGGTTAATTTCTTGATCTATTCGCTCTGGGGATAGATTAATAAAGCGACTTGAAAATTGAGATATCAATTTTTCAAATTTCAACTGCTGCTCCAGACGCAGGCTCAGGGCAGATTTATTTTGGTCGGTGGGTACCATTGGACGATTAAGATACAAAATATTTCATGGCCCGTGCATCATAAACCATTGGGTCTTATCTTTTTAAAATCCTAGTTCCGATAGAAATTTCTCAGCATTCTTTAAGTGACTTTTCTTTTTCTCTTCACTCATCTTATCAAAGGTATGAACCAACATTCCCAGCCGTGGATTCTGCTGGAAAAAATCGCGATGTACATGCATAAAACTCCAAAACAAACCGTCCCATACCGCTTGCCAGGATCCAGGTTTATAGTTGCTCATTTTCATCAAATAATTACTGCCGCTTATATAGGGCTTGGTGGCCATTAGACCGCCGTCTGCAAACTGACTCATACCGTAAACATTAGGGACCATCACCCAGTCATAACTATCGATGAATAATTCCATAAACCATTGGTATACCTCATCCGGGTCAAATTCGCAAAGCAGCATAAAATTCCCCAGGACCATCAGGCGCTCAATATGATGACAATAGCCTGTTCTCAATACCTTTTTAATGGTCAGATCTACAGGCGTAATCCCCGTGGTGGCCGTGTAGAAGGCACTGGGAATTTTCTTTGTAAAGCCCCAAAAATTCCTCCTTCTTGCCTCGCTTCCATGCACCTCATAAATACCGCGAATGAATTCTCGCCAGCCTACAATCTGCCTTAGAAAGCCTTCCAAAGAGTTGATCGGGATCTCATGGGTTTTCCCATAAGCCAAAGTGGTATTCACGATCTCTTGCGGACTAATAAGCCCTACATTGAGCATTGGAGTCAAGACGCTGTGATTTAAAATGCTGTATTCCGCGACAATAGCATCTTCATAGGCTCCAAAGTCGGCGAATCGTTGCTCCAAAAACTGATGGAACCATAATTTTGTGCTTTCGAAATTTGTGGGGTAATAGCTTTGAGGTGGCAGCTCGCCCGGATGATTCGGGAAATTCTTTGCTACATATTCCCTTGCTTCCTTGTAAAGCTCATCGGTATGTGGATAGTGAATAGGGGGTGGAGTTTTTTTAGCAGGATACTTCTTCCGATTTTCCTTATCAAAGGTCCATTTCCCGCCCCTTGGTTTGCCGTCTTGGCCCAACAGCATGTTTCGCTTTTTGCGTTCCGAAATGTAAAAACTGGTTTGGCTGTAGCTTTTCTTAGGCAGGCTAAAGAATTCCTGAAGATCGGTTTTCGAGTTTAAAAACAAGGGAGATTCCAAAACACGGATCGACATCGACTGCTCCTTACAGGTGCTTTCAATTCTTTTTTGAAGCCAATTGTCCGTAGGATCTACATAACTCACAGCACTGAAATTCAATTGTTTGAGGTGAGGAATGAGCTTCCTGATATCCGAAAGATCTTCTACGGCTTCAATATAATGTACCTTATAGCCCAGCACTTTTAGGTAGGACTCATAATGCTTCATACTAGCCCTGTGAAACGCAAGTTTTTGCTTGTGAAAAGGATATTGTTTAAAGAACAGGTAGGCTTCAACCAGGTAGACCACAGAGGAATTGCCTATATGAGAGGTGGACTGAAATAATTGATGAGGAAAGACAAGATGGACGTTTTTCATTGATTCTTCCATCAGTAGTTCAAAGTTTTTCTACATGCTTTCCAAAAGCCAAAAAACGAGGGATAATAACCCTTTACCTCGAACATCCAATCCCTGGGTGTTTCGTTTCCATGGTAATGTGTGTTCAGAGGGTGCTCTTTGTAATGAATATGTTCTAAGCTGTAATGAGATACGAGTTCCTTAAATTCTCCAACATAGCATTGAATCCCCTGAATATTTTGGGAAAGTGACAACATGAAATCCAAAGATTTAGCAGATATGGGATATGCTTTAAAATGTGAAGGCTCTAACAGCAAGATCCTGTTCGCTTGGAGATCGCCCTTCCAAAGGGGATCAAGATTATACCAGTTATAAATGCAGCTAGGGAGCATAGGGTCTATGACGATATCGGATCTTTGGGGCAAGGAGGTTTTAAGAGAGGGTGTATCTAGTTCCAATAGGACTTCAGGGGTTTTCAGCTCCTTAAACTCATCATAAGCAACATCTAAAAAAGTGTCCTTTTGTTGCGTGTAGCAGTACTTGTTAATGTTGTCCTGATTGGCATAATATTTCTTATGTGAGTTAGATCCCGCTACCCATTGCCAACTTAGGGCATTGCTGGCCCAATCTCCGTCGAGCAGGTGATAATACATCCAACGGGCAGGTAAATTCCAGGCGCTTTGCCCAATATTGCAGGCTAAGCTGGCTACGTACATTCTCAAGTGATTGTGAAGATAGCCTGTACGGTAAAGTGTTTTAATACCGTCGTCAATCGCGGATATACCGGTAGAGGCTTCCACAATGACCTTAGGGATTAAAGAGTTAGAGACTGGATTTTGAGGCTGTT
>JBFOMC010000083.1:0-7314 GCA_040830565.1 Flavobacteriaceae bacterium | reverse complement strand
ACAGCTATTATCGCAGCTATTGCAGGACTAGTAATTGGATTTATAATCGCAAAATTCCTGGAAAAGGGAAAAGCTTCCAAGATAGTCGGTAACGCCAAAAGAGAGGCATCAGCCATTCTAAAGGCTGCAAAAGTAGAAGGGGAGGGGATAAAGAAGGACAAAATATTTCAGGCCAAGGAAAAGTTCCTGGAGCTTAAGGCAGAGCACGAAAAAGTGATCATCAATAAGGAGAAAAAGATCTCGGAAGCTGAAAAACGCACCCGTGATAAGGAGTCTCAAATTAGTAGTGAGTTGTCTAAAAAGAAGAACCTGAATGATCAGCTAAACCAGAAGATCAAGGAGGTAGATCACCGGCGTGAATTCTACGAGAAAAAGCAATCTGAACTGGAAAAGCTACACAAGAGCCAGGTACAACAGTTAGAGGTTATCTCAGGACTATCTGCAGAGGAAGCCAAGAGTCAGCTGTTAGAGTCTTTAAAGGAAACTGCCAAGACAGATGCTATGGCCTATATGCAGACTACCCTGGAAGAGGCCAAGTTAACTGCACAACAGGAGGCCAAGAAGATAGTGATCAATACCATTCAGCGTATAGGAACTGAGGAAGCTGTAGAAAACTGTGTTTCTGTGTTTAACTTAGAATCAGACGATGTTAAAGGTCGAATCATTGGTCGGGAAGGAAGAAATATCCGTGCCCTGGAATCTGCCACCGGAGTGGAGATTATTGTAGACGATACTCCCGAAGCTATTATTCTTTCCTGTTTTGATTCCGTGCGTAGGGAAGTAGCCCGGTTATCCCTCCACAAACTAGTTACAGATGGTAGAATCCATCCGGCCCGTATTGAAGAAATCGTTAGAAAGACCGAAAAGCAAATAGAACAGGAGATTGTTGAGGTGGGAAAACGTACGGTGATAGATCTTGGGATCCACGGCTTGCATCCGGAGTTGATCAAGGCAGTGGGCCGAATGAAATATCGTTCGTCTTACGGCCAGAACTTATTACAGCATTCCAGGGAAGTGGCCAAGCTTTGCGGCGTGATGGCTGCCGAGCTGGGTATTAACCCTAAACTGGCAAAACGAGCCGGATTACTGCATGATATCGGAAAGGTTCCAAATACCGAGGCAGAAGTGGAAACCCCACACGCCATTTTGGGAATGCAATGGGCAGAGAAACACGGGGAAAAACCAGATGTTTGTAATGCTATTGGAGCCCACCATGATGAGATCGAAATGAAGACTCTGATCTCCCCAATTGTCCAGGTTTGCGATGCCATTAGCGGCGCAAGACCCGGAGCGCGTAGACAAGTGTTAGATTCCTATATTCAGCGCTTAAAGGACCTCGAGGATATTGCCTTTGGCTTTAACGGGGTTCAAAAAGCCTACGCTATTCAGGCGGGAAGAGAGTTACGGGTTATTGTGGAGAGCGAGAAGGTAAGCGACGATAAAGCTGCCCAATTATCGTTTGAGATTTCGCAAAAAATCCAGACAGACATGACCTATCCCGGGCAGGTTAAAGTAACGGTGATCAGAGAAACCAGGTCTGTAAATGTGGCCAAATAATTAGTCTTCGTAAGCTTTATGTTTTAGTCGTTTTGAGATCCACCAGTAGTTACCGGCCGGGTCTTTAATGCCGGCCTGGCGATCGTCATAGTCCATATCCATTGGTGCCAAAATGGCCTCCCCACCTTCTTCTACGGCCTTATGATAAACGGCGTCTACGTCATCTACATAAAGGTAGAAAGCGGTCCTCATGCCCTCAAATTCTCCTCTTGCCTGACTAACCATAAAGCAGCTATACCCAATTTTTAAAATACAGTTGGCAATTTCTCCCGTTCTGTCGTTCAAAGTGCGGTTGAGCTCCTCGGCAAAAAAAGCCTTTTTTAGGAAATTAATCAGGCCTTCAGGATCCGCAACAAAAAGGTAAGCGTTCACAGAAGAAAAACCATCCGGAATATAGGTCTTGAAAATCGGTTTCATAGAAGGTTGTCTGGTATTACACAACCTACAAGGTATTAAAGTTCCTTTAAATATTTTGGAAATATTTGAGTTAGCAGTTCTGTCCAACCTTTTTCGAAATTCCCTCGATGAAGATCCTTAGCTTCTTTTGGGAAGTTATCTATACCGCTATGGGTCAGGGTTAGTATGGTTTGATCTTGAAGTGCTTCTAACTCAAAGGTGACCAGTGAGCGACCTTCATAGCCTTTATAACACCAACTATATTGTAGTTTTTTTAAGGGGATCACTTCGGTGACCTCGCAAAGGTGTATGTATTCTTTACCATCCCTGGCCTGGCCAGGAAAAGTAAATTTAAAACCTACCTCTGCCTTGAATTCCGGAAGTTCAAAATACCACTTTTTCATTTCGTCTTTATCCGTAAGGGCTTTCCAAACTGTGGAGACCGGGGCATCATAAGTTTCTTTAATAATTAGATCGCTCATAATTCTTTGTTTTTGTTGGTGTTATCTTGGTTGTTTTTGTCCGGATCCGGGTTTTCCAGGACTTCCTTAAGACTACGAAGTTTTAGCGTCCAGAACGCTTTAAACTGTGCGGTCCAATCGTGCACCTCGTTAAGTTGTTCCAAACGTGCTTCGCAGATCCTATCCCTACCTTCCTGCCTGATGCTAATTAAATTACACTCCCTAAGGATTTTGATATGAAGAGAAATGGCCTGTCTGCTTACTTCAAAATTTTGGGCGATGGCATTCAAGTTTCTCGGCTGTTGTGCTAATAGATTAATAATTTCACGTCTCGTGGGATCCGCTATAGCCTGAAATACATCTCTCCGTTTTTCCATAAGATCAAAATTGCGCAAGCATTTACTTGCAAATATATATGCAAGCATTTGATTGCGCAAATTATTTTGAAAATATTTAAGATCTCTGAGGGTCAAAGGCCTCTCAAGCCCTAACAATTCTGTGTTATACCCTAGCAGCCTCCCAACCAATTATCGCCGATTTCCTGGGTGTTCCCCAGCGATATCCTCCCGGTTCTCCCGAACTTCGGATAACTCGGTGGCAAGGGATCAGGAAGGCTACAGGATTGCTTCCAATTGCCGTGCCCACTGCCCTGGATGCTTTGGGTTTGCCAATTTCCCTTGCTATAGCGCCATAGTTGGCGAGGTTTCCTTTAGGTATTCTCAATAAGGTCTCCCAGACCTTAAGCTGAAAAGGTGTTCCGTGTAGATGAAGTTTTATGGCATTGAGCTCACTCCAATCGGTTTGGAAAATAAACAAGGCATCTTGCTGCAGTTTGTCTACCAATTGGTTTAGGTTAGCATTTGGAAACTGACGTAACAGACCGGTCATGGCTTCTGTCTCGTCCTGATAAAAGGCCATATAACAAACTCCCTTGTCCGTACTTGCCACGATGAGATTTCCAAATGGACTTTCGGCAAAACTGTAGTTTATCTGCAGAGTTGCTCCGCCGTTCTTAAATTCCCCGGGGGTCATTCCTTCAATATTCACAAACAGATCATGAAGTCTTCCTGTCCCGGATAAACCGGTCTCATGAGCGGTATCAAAAAGGGTGGCTTGTTTTTCCTTAAGGATCTCTTTGGCGTATTCCAGGCTGAGGTACTGCATAAATTTTTTGGGACTCACTCCGGCCCAATCGGTAAACATTCTTTGAAAGTGATAAGGACTGAGATGTACCTCTTCTGCAATCTCATCCAACGAAGGCTGTGCCTTAAAATTTGCTTGGATGTACCCAATGGCCTTTGCTATTCTGTTATAATTGAGTTCTTTTTGCGGTGTCATACTATTTAATTTTTACACTACGAAAATAGCCAGGGCCGGCTAGCCTCAAAACCCGAAACTTGCGCTTCTTCAGCCTTTTAAAACCACCGAACAGGAGGCGCTTAATCTTCAGACATACCCTATGCGCATAAGTCCTTTTTGAGATGGCAATCGGTAAAAACTGCCCTCAAAGCTTTTGTAAACTGATCATAGTCATTTTCCATTAGGGATCTGATGATTACATTAAGGGACACTTAAAATTACAGCTTATGAGAACTACATATGGAAATATTTGCCAGAGCTGTGGGATGCCCATTCGAAGATTAGCGGATTTCGGGCGTCGAATAGACGGGAGTGTTCATACGGAGTACTGTCATTACTGCTATAAGAGGGGCTCATTTACGGATCCTGGCATCTCTATGCACGAGAAAATAAAAAAGAATATTGCTAAAGCCAGGAAAATGGGAATTAGCCTGGAAGAAGCCGAAATCATGGCCTTTTCAACAATCCCAAGACTTAGAAGATGGAGAAAGCCGGCCATACATCTCGGGGCAATACTGCCATGAGGCAGAGGAATGTACGTTTTACTCCGTCCCAAATCCTGGGAGGGTTTGAGGGCGTAGGTATTATTATTTTGTGCTTTCTTACCATATTCCTTAGAAAAGCCAGGAGTCGCTGGGGATTAAGCAAATTAGACGTCAATAGAACGTTTCCTGCAGACCAGTTGGTAACAAGCCCCAACCACGGTTTTACACATGGTATCATCATAGAGGCACCTGCTGAAAATGTATGGCCCTGGATAGCTCAAATTGGGCAGGGAAAGGGCGGATTCTATAGTTATGAAGCTTTGGAGAACATCATGGGTCTAAATATCTATAATGCCGATCGCATTTTGCCCCAATATCAAAATCCTAAAGTTGGTCAACTAGTTTCTTTTGGGCCAGATGCCGCCTACCCTTTGGTGTATTGCGAGCCAGGACGTGGAATGGCTATTGAAAATAAGCTCGACTTAAATTCCAAAAAGAAGGCCAATATAAAAGATAGCGATCCTTCAAATACCGTACATCTTACCTGGCTTTGGTATATAGAGGAGATTGACGAATACACTTCGCGTTTTATATCAAGAAATCGGGTGGCACTGGATGGTACTTCCAAATACAATTTTATTATGGGAATACTTTTAGAACCTATCATTTTTGCAATGGATAGGAAAATGTGTCTGGGGATTAAAAAGCGGGCGGAACGACTCAGCAAAAAGTATGTCCAAGAAGCTGCTTGATGTGGACAAAAGCTAGCTCAAACTATTTCTTAGTAGATCAAAAATACAGGCGCTATTTATAGGTTGAAAAGCGCTTTAATTGTCATAGTGAGTGCTGTCGAAATTCAATTGTCAACAACGATTCATCCTGTTAAAAAGCCTTGAGATCCGTAGATACTTTGAAGCTTTGGCATATTTCTTTAAACCCCAAACTGCTGTAAATGATGGTCGAGGTGTTTATAAAACAAGGTATTCCATTCTTTGGTGGTCAGCGGGCCAAAGGCATGAGACTCTTTCCCATCAAAATGTTCTGCCCCTAGTTGCTGGGTCTTTTGCAAATGGTCTACCAGTCGATTTTTTTCCTTTTCAAATTCCCTTTCATCTGTAATTACAAACATCGGAGCGGTTCTACTATTGCGCTTGTACGGCTTTGGCCCTACCACAATATTTTTTGCGAAAAGCTTGATCATGAATTTTTTGAAACCCTTAGGTTTTGGATGCTTATCGGTATACACCAATTCATAGGCAACATTACAATGTGCAAGCATCTGGGCCACATTCATCTTCCCCCATAGGTGTTGTGTTTCCGGAGTGAGTTTGTTTATTCGGTCTATGGTCTCCTGGGTATCGTTGGAGTCAAAAATATTTTTCATGATTGTTCTTTTTAGGTCTCTTCAAAAATAATGAATCAGGGGTTAATTAACATCGGAAGAGGGGATTAACCTGGCGCTTAGATCTGGCGTATCCATGTCCTTGTCTAAAGGAAACATGGGTCTATTGATCCGCTTATATCCAAGACGCTCCAAATCCTGATCCACACCACCAGGAGTGAGGGCCATGATCCAATCTGCTCTCATATCGTACAGCTCCGGCACCAGATAGCCTATTTTCACCACAACAATATCCGTCTCCCTGGGATTCAATCCCAACCTGGTAAAATCTTTTTCCCTGTGATAGGGTTTGCGTTTTTTGGTCACGATCACATGCACACTGCCTATTTTTATCACCACTTCTGTCTCCGCATGGCGGTCACCTTGTTCAATAGCTTCTACAGTACCTGAAAGCAGAAGGGGAGGGGCATATCTGTCATCAATTGCCGCTCCGGCCAGCCCGGAGACCTGGCTTCCAATACCTGCTTCAATGGCCTTTTCTACCAATTCTGGGCCGGGGATAGAAGCATAAATTAAGGAAGGGCCATTGGCTTTTTTAAACTCCGGGCGCTCTAGAATCTCTTTTAGCGTCCAGGTCACATCTCCTGCGCCTCCGGCAGTAGGGTTATCGCCCATATCACTGATCATAAAAGGGATTTTCTCACTGGCTATAGCCATATTCAGACTTTCCTCTAATGAAGCCACGGGGGCAACAAACTCAAATTGATGTCTTGCATCCCAAAAGGCCTTTGCCAGCTTTTCTGCGGCGGCACTTACTGCCTCTTTATCATCTCCCGTGGTCATCACAACGGCATGATTTCTAGGTTCGTCTGCCCATGCATAGCCTATCCAAATGGCGGCATCTATAACGCCCTCGGCTTGGGTCACAGGATCCACCTTGGCGTAGAGGCTTTTGCCTGGTTCAATACGCGTACTGGTCTTCTCGCCAGGAAGTAATATGGGAACAGGGATCCAGGCTTTAAAGGCCGGCTTGCCCTTACCAGTTTCTAATCGGTCTAAAAGATTATCTACGGCTCTTTTTTTAGATTCTATGGCATCTTCATGTGGTGCCATTCTATAACAGGTAATTAGATCCGAATGCTGGGCCAGCTTTTTAGATACATTGCCATGGAGATCCATGGAGGTGGAGATAATAGGTTCTTTCCCTATTACTTCTCTAACTCTTACTATTAGATCTCCCTCAGGGTCGTCTAAACCTTCGACACTCATAGCGCCGTGGATATCAAAAAAAAGACCATCATAAGGGCCATTTTCCTTAAGCATATCCAGGGTTTGGGTTACTAACTTTTCATAGGCCTCTCGGGTTACCATTCCGCCCGGTAATGCATGCCCTCTAAGGGTGGGCACCCAATCTGCTCTTTTCCTATTCAAGGAATCCTCGGCCAGAAAGGGGTAATAGCTAAAGACGCTATCGGCCACTCTCGCGTGAAAAGCTGCTTCTGTCGACCGGGCAGGGGAAAAGGTGCTCGATTCAATAGCCAGGCCTGCAATGGCAATTCTTGGTAATACTTTTGCCTCTTTTTCATCTTTACAACCAACGGCAGTACTTAAAAGTGCCAGACTCAAAAAGAAGATCTTCAGGTTTTGAACGTTTTTCATGTTTGCTGGGTAGTTTAGTCAGGGATTCAGTTTTTAATTTCTTCAAGGATCTTGT
>JBFOMC010000082.1:0-16604 GCA_040830565.1 Flavobacteriaceae bacterium | reverse complement strand
TGCAACTAACGCACTAAATAGACAAAATGCTGATTACCAAAAATTTAATATTGAAGTAAAATATGAAAGTTCGAGCTTCGCCGAAACCTCGATCATCAATACTAATCCCTAGAAAAACAAAAGAGCTTACATCTTTTGGAACGAATTTATGGGCAAAAAAAAACCAGAAACCAGTATTATCAGTATAATATAGAAGTAGTCATATTCCTGATTTTCGAACTCCTTTCGTCCTACGGGGATCGAGAAGTTATCAATTCTATTTCTTAATACCGATCTAGTGTAAAATAGATTATTTATATACCTCTTTCTATCCTCAGGTTGATAGTTCTTATCTCTTAAAGTTATACTTTGTTTTAACCAATAATAGAAGCTTTTTATTTTATTGTTAAATAGACGAAGTCGTATCATTACAATATCGTGGTTCCTACTTCTACCATCTAAATGAAGATCTAACCAGTATATTAGAGAGCTCAGGAATAATGCAACAACAAAAGCAATAATATTAATATTACCTTCTACCCAATTGGGATATACGAAAGACTGTACAATAAACTCAAAAATGTAAAGAGCGATCGGAATTAAAATGATACTACGCCACCAATGCAAGCAGGTACTGAACCAAATCAATAATAATGATAGAGGGATTATTTGTGCGAAAAAGTTCCAGGCCCAACCTTGATTGTTATTATAACCATGTTCTAATACTAACCCAAAAACTACAAGGTCTTTGTTTTCAGTCGTAAAAAGCAAATGGAGAAAGAGACAAAATGGCAATACAATTATGATCGCTGCCAAATAATAATGGCTAGGCTTGACTTTACGTTTAAACGAATGGAATTTCTTTAAAACCATAAGGTAATCTCAGTATGAACACTACGCTTTGACATCAAATAGCAACGATCGTCGACAAGCTAAACTAAGAAATTATTCTACAATATATGGGTTTTTTGAAATAAATACAGAAAATATTCTATACATCTTTCGCTTTTCAGAAAAAGTAAGGGTGATCCTGGGCAAATTATCTCCACGAACCTAAAGACAATTCTTACCAACAGCTTAAGAAACCTTATGTATCGTTATGTTGAAAGTTTTATTGTCTAAAATTCGATGAGCGGTCAAATATTCGATAAAATGCTTGATTTTTCCGACTAACTGTAGTATGTTTGTGAATAGTAACAAAAATTTGGTCCTTTTTTTCCTACTTTTGTTATGAAAATGAATCAAATCTTTAACTAAAAACCTCCGACGATGAACACTAAAAAAATCTTTTTTGGCATTTGTGCTTGTTTATTTTTAATGGCAGCTGCTTGCACCCCATCTGCTGATGATCAAGTTTATGAAGAAGGTGTCGATAAAACTAAAATAGTCAATGGCGACATAAAGAACGTTGACAAGTCTAAGCTTGTCAATGGTGATACAAGAAGCGTTGATAAATCTATCCTCGTAAATGGCGATAGAAGATAGCTATAATGGTTGGACACCGCTAAAACTGGTCCATTAATCGATAAATTTTAAAAAAAAATTCAAGGGCAATCATAAATTGCCCTTTTTTTCGTTGGTGATTATTATAGTCCCTAGTTACCAAATGATGAAAAAACCTACAACCGAAAAAAGTAACAAGGCGCGAAGAAGAATTCTTCTAGAATCTTTAATGGCCATTTTCATTCTTGTCTCACCCTTTATTTTTAAAATGCATGAGTATGTATCAAGTGATCCGGATGCTACTATTAACATTTTAGGATTTACAATTGATAAAAATGGATTTCCTAACATAAATGTTTACATCTGGTTTTTACTTGGAAAAATTGTTCCACTTTATCTTTTACTTATTTGGTTTTTTACCTGTAAACACTGGTGGTATCATATAATATTAATCCCAATATTGATGTATGCCTTTCAGATATTTGAAGGTGTGCTTTCAGAAGATAATTATATTGACACAGATAATGTTCTATGGCTTCTTCCATTCTGCATGGTTGTTATTCCCTTCGTCTACTTTATAAGAATTAAATTGTATGACAAGCATGTACATGGGATTGATTTGGAGGCCATGGATTTAGAACTAACTTATTACAAAGAAAAGGAACGAAAGGAGCTGGAGAAATTCGGCATTAAGGTTGAGAATCAGTCTACAGTTGAAGAAGATCTTTCCAAAAAGACGACAGACAGAACTCTAAGCAGTATAATGAAGCAATTAAGTTTATCAATTAAAAGTCTATTCAGTTTTTTCTTTTAACATCCCCACCATAACAATTGTTCAAAATCCCCGCGCTGCGGGGATTTTCATTTTTATGTTGTAATTTTATGCTGTAATCCCTTACACCGAAAACGGGCTTACTACAACACACATATGAACCAACCCTCATCGCCATTTAGTAAACAACAGTTACTCCCCCAGGAAGAAACCTTGGAAGTCTTAAAACAAAAGGGAGAGCTTTTTATCGGCATTCCCAAAGAAAATCAATACCAGGAAAAACGCATCTGCCTCACCCCGGATGCCGTAAATGCCATTACCTCTAACGGCCATAAAGTACTCATCGAAGCCGGGGCCGGACTCGGAGCCAATTTTACAGACAAAGACTATACGGAAGCAGGGGGGCAAATTACCCGCGATACCAAAAAGGTGTTTTCCTGTCCCTTGCTCCTCAAAGTTGAGCCCCCTACCCTTTCGGAAATTCAAATGCTGAATCCGCAGGCCATCATCATTTCGGCCCTTCAGATAAAAACACAGTCCAAAGAATATTTTGAAGAGCTTGCCCGTAAACGCATCACCGCCGTAGCCTTTGAGTACATTCGAGACGAGGACGGAAAATACCCTGCTGTACGCTCCCTAAGCGAGATTGCCGGAATTTCCTCCATCCTTATCGCTTCCGAAATTATGGCGGCCACTAACCAGGGTAACGGCCTGATGTTTGGGAACATCAGTGGCGTACCTCCAGTAGAAGTGGTCATCCTGGGAGCTGGTACCGTAGGCGAGTTTGCAGCACGTTCTGCCATCGGCCTTGGGGCTAATGTAAAGGTGTTCGACAATTCCCTGACCAAACTCCGGAACATTCAAACCAGTCTGGGGCAAACCATTTACACCTCTACCCTACAACCTAAAAACCTTATGAAATCCTTACGCCGTTGTGATGTTGCCATTGGAGCCGTAAGAGGAACAGACCGTGCACCTGTGATCGTCACTCAGACCATGGTAGAGCAAATGAAAAAAGGCGCGGTTATAATAGACGTCAGCATAGATATGGGCGGCTGTTTTGAAACCAGCGAGGTCACCACCCACGACAAACCCACCCGAGAAAAATGTGGTGTCATCCACTATGGTGTTCCCAACATGCCGGCTCGCTACCCCAAAACCTCCTCGGTCTCTATCAGCAACATCTTTACCCCCTACCTCTTAAAAATTGGGGAAGAAGGCGGTTTGGAAAATTCTTTGCGATTCGACAAAGGTTTACGAAACGGCCTCTATATGTACCATGGGATCCTAACCAATAAATCGGTTGGCGACTGGTTCGACCTAAAATACAGTGATATCAACTTTCTTATCTTTTAATCCCCGCCCATGCCCTTTTTAAAACGACTAGGATTCTATCTCATAGGCCTTTCTATTGGCCTGGTGTTTTTAGCCTTTTTCTTTAAGAAGAAATCTGAGGAAACGGGAACTGAATTCTGCTACTTCCCTAACTGCAGAGTGCTTAAAGATATTCGCTCCAAACCCCTGTCCTTCTCTGATGCGGCCAGCGCAGAAATGGCGGCCAAAGGGCTAGATTCCGCGGCTATTGCTTATTTTCTACACCAAGGGGATGTGGACTTTAAAAAGAGCGACACCAAAGCTGAACCCTGCAAAACCTTTGTGATCACTGCTGAGGTACAAGGGAAAAACGGCACTATGACGGTGCTGAATTGCAAAGAGAAGGCTGAAGTGCAGACTTTAAGCATGGAGAACTAATTCGCTGTCTGTAAAGCTGCGTGCGAAGTTATAAACTTCGCACAGCTGAATAACTGTAGCTATTTAGGTATAACTTTTAAAATTTTCAATCGCTCAATACAAAATATCTCGGATTCAAAAAACTGAAGTCGGGTTTTAATAATTCTATGCGTTTTGTCCCGCAAAGGTTTTGTTATGAATCGGGCTCGCGAATCGCTAAAGTTTAGCGTATATTTTTCGTCCATGTCTTTTTGCCGGTCAGTAAAAAAGGAAACTATTTTTCCCTCCTGGGTCCAACTTCCCTTCCCATATTTGTTTCTCTCCCAAGAAATGCCTCTTTTATGGTTTTCATAGGCATGAAAGCGGAATGTGCCTTCTTCATCCAGGACCAATTCATATTCAATATAGTGATCCTCCTTATCTCCCATAGACTTGAAATATTCCCCGGCCGCCGATTCTGATTGACAGCATAGCGTAAAACCAGAAAGTAACAGTACTGTCGAAATTAGTGGTTTCATATTATGGCTTCAAAGTTTTAAATCCGGTGGCTTTTCAATTATTGGTACAAAACATATCTGGGTGGCTTTAGTCCGTTAAGTCGCAAATAAACAAGCATTTGTGCTCTATGATGTGTTATGTGGTCGGCAAGTAGTAGTAAAACTTGTCGTTTTGTCCTGTCTGAGCCAAAGTAGTCTAGTCTTTCATCGAGTCGATCTATTTCAAAGTTTGCGATGAATGTCATTGTTTTATCAAAAGTCTCATCGATTTTTGTCATCATTTCTTGTTTTGATTTGTCAGCAACTTTGAGTTCTGTGTCCGTATTCCAATCTCTTGCCTCGCGTCCTCCCATAAGTGATTGACTGTGCCAATCCATTGCCCAACCAATATGCATCAAATTCTCAGAAAAACTCAAGGATTCCGGAGTTGCTTTAAAGTCATATTGGTCTTCCGGCATCATTTCTGCCACAAGCATTAAATATTTTTTTGAGTTCTCCAGGCGTTCCAAATATTCTGAGATGAAGTCATCCTCCTGGGCGAAAAGAAAGGGTGTAAACGAGGATAACAACAATAATGAGGTCAGAATAAATAGCGGTCTGTTTTTTGTCATTCGGTTAGTATTTAAAATTTGGTTATGTTTTAAGACCCGGAACACCTGACGGTTCCATAAAGCCAAAGTCATTTCTCTTGAGATCCATTAGCTGGTGGTGAGAAAAGGTACCCGTTTATTTTTTAAAGTTAGAAAAAGTATTTAGTAATAAGGACTTGACCGAGAAGTTTCCGCTAGTATCCGGGCAGATCAAACTTCACAAATCTGAGTGCGAAGTTATAAACTTCGCACAGCTGGAGAAACTGGGTGCGAAGTTGCAAACTTCGCACAGTTAAAGATGGAATACTAAGACTGACAAGAATAGTCATTGAAGTCTTACGCATTCATACTATTTGATTATCTTGTATAAGCAACCAACCCAAGTACTTCCTTATACATGAACAGCAAACCCACGACCAAGCGCAATATTATAAGGAAAATTTCGAACCAACTTTTTCTTTTTATTGTCCTTATAGGCTTGCTGCCCGCCATTGCAGATTTTTCACTTTTTGCCGTCTTCGGCTTTTCCATAAGCCCCTTGCAAAATCGCGAAGACTTTCTGTTACTCTATCAAATCCCCATGTATTTGATCCCCATAAGTCTTATTCTACTTATGGGTGGGAAGAACTATTACCGGGTGCTTGGACTCTTGCCGGTGTTTTTTGCGGCCTATATTGCCCTGATAGGGAGTGGAGAAGATTTTGATCTGGAAAAATATGCTACGCCAATTAAGGTGCTACATTTTCTCTGTTATAAGATCGCCTTTCTCTATTTTATTATAAAAGGAAAGTTACGTTCCCTTCCCTTTCTCTTGATCCTTGTGGTTATCTGGCTTCTGCTAGACATTCAACACCTTATCTTATTTCTTACCTATACCATTCTGGTGCGTTTTTTATATCTGGCGGTCTACCAAAATATTGCCATCTTCAAAAAGACCAGCCTGAAGAAAATGGGCTGGCTTAGCTTCAAATCCTTTCTGTATTGGTCTCCCCTCCTACTCTTTATTGTTCCCGGGGCCATAGCCAACAACAAAATAAACAAGGCTTCTATAGATCAGATTTATGAAAACAGCTTTATTGTTTCTACGGATGAGAAAAGGAAGTATAAGCGAGACCAGTTTGAAAAAGACTTGCAGTTTTCCCTGGCGGCTGAAGTGATCTGCATGCAGGAGGCTGTGGATAGCAGCAATACCCGAATAAACGAAATAGTTAAAAACAAAACGGATTCCCTCCCAGACCAGGTGGCCGATATCTATAAAGACATCTTAAAACCCACCCTGCCCGAAATGGCTCCGGCTTTTAAAGAGGAGGACTGCGGTTTTTGGGGTCCGCTTAATTTTCCCTGCCAGGTAAAGAATGGCGCCAGAAGAAGTATCAACGGTTCTTACCGTAAGCAGCGGAACAAAATGCTAGGCAGCCTGGTGAGCCAGGTAAGAGGATCCTCTAACGACACCCAGGAGAATATTGAAAAAGCTACCGATAGCATTAACGGCACCTTGTACAGGTCTATAGGTACCATCACGGAGAAGCTGAATTATACGGTACAATCTACTTTTGACACCATCATCTTTATTAACCTCTTGCTCGATATCGCTTTTGGCTTTCTCATCTTAAAGAGTTTTTTATATGTATTCTCCAGGGTAGCCTTTTCTCAGGACAATGAAAATTATGTTACGCTGTTAGAGCCGGCAGACTCCAGATCCAAAGGGAAACTGCGCAAGTTTGGAAACCAGTATACCATTGCGCCTTCGGAAAACAAGGAGAACTATTTTATTTCCCGTTCTTTTGAACCCAGTGGCAGGGCACCTAAATTTTCTATTCCGCAATGGAAGGCCGCCGTGTTAGCCCGGATCTTTACCCGTAACTATGCTATGAACAAAGTGCTGATAGATGCCAGCCCCGAGGATGTCTTCTTTAAGGCCATGGGGAGTCATGAGTTTGTGGAGTGGGATATTAAGGAGGGGGAAGAAGTGGTCTTTCATTTTAGGAATTTTGTGGGGATGAGTGAGGGGATTAAAATCTCTGCGGTGATAAGTTTACGACTCACCTCCCTCTTGTTTGGGCGTTTGATCTTTACCACCGCCAAAGGCCCTGGAAAACTCATCTTACTTACCAAGGGAGAACCCATTACGGCCGAAGACCCCAAGGCTAATGCCAGCATAGCCACCAGCAGAATTCTGGCCTGGCAAAAGAATACCCGCTTTAATGTAGAATCTGAACTGAATTTGGTAGATGTCTTTATGAGTGGTATTTATTTAAAAAAGAAAGAAAAAGACCTAATCCTCATAGATGCTGATGTAAAAGGCCGCTCAAAAAATGGGATTGTCCGCTTTATCAAAAATTTTATTTTGCCGGTCTAGGAGTACTTTAGAGTAAATATCTAGTTTTAGTTCATTTTAAAAATCCTGCGTTTTAGGCGTTGTTACCCAACGTTTTTGAGCATATCATGAATTCTTTTTTCGGCTTCTTTTTTAGAAATTCCATGGTAGTAATCGGTTACCAATTGATGATCAAAATCTTCATGAGGTGCAATTTCCGGCCTATCATTTCCTTCTTTCGTGAACACTGTCATGGGAACGCTCTGTGAATTATCGTAGTCCGGCAAATAGTTGCTTAACCAACCAAAATATGATACTTCGTGATTGTTACTTTCGAAATTCTCATAATAGTCCTTAAAACTCTTTTCACTTAAAGAAACCCAAAGCCCATATTCTAAAGTGTCATGATAGTCATTGACTTTCAGCCTTAGAACAACTCTAATAAATCGATCTGTCTGGCCTTCATATTCAATTATACAGAAGTCGCTGGTCAATTCTCCTATTGTTTCTTTTTCTGATTCGGTTAGAGCGAAATAAGGAGTTGGTGAATTGTAGGTGAGAGCAGGCCAATTCTTATGAATTTCTCCACATTCAGAACATCTGTATTTTCCTGGTTTGTCTTTTTTTCTTTTCCAAAACATTGTTTAGTCAATTCTAATGTTGGCAACGGTCTGACTACGATTTCTTTCCGCCGCGAGCACCATATGTCTGCTATTAAGGCCTGCCTACCGGCAGGTAGGTTCAAGGTAGTAATTCTTTTGAGGTTTGAAGCCAAACAAAATGAACTTTTCCGACTACCGATGGATTATAGGCATTGTTAGCTTTTGTTGAATCTTTCAATTAGGACTCTAAATTGCTTAGTGTTATCAAATTCAAGTTCGAGGGTCTTCTTTAAATTCGTAATCCATTCTCGGAAAGTAGGTAGTTCTGGATTTCCTTTAAAAAGAGGATTTTCTTTGACTTCGAAGTTAATTGAATAGGTTATATACGAATACATTTTATTTTTGAAATCATTTTTCCAATCCTCTCTATCTTGCTCGGAGTACATAAGTCTAAGGTAACCGCCATTATCTACCCAGCCACCCGGGATTTCTTCTACTTTTACTTTAATGTGATCGATGTACTTATTGGAGAAAATCAAACCTTCGGATTTTGAATATGAAACTCTAGTACCTTTTGGAACCAAAATCTTGAAATCTGACTTCATTTGATTAAAATAATGATCAAACAATACTCCATCCGATTTTATTTGAAAGTCCGAGTAGAACAAAGTATCCTTTTTCACATCGTTTACCTTGTACGTGGTTACCCTTCCTCCTGGTTTATTGTCATACGTCTCAATGGTTTTGGACCAACTATCGCTAAACAATGTAGAATAGATTTCCAAAATTCTGAAATATATTATTTGCTCCATAGGAGCTGCTTTCAGTTCTAAGGCCTTTATAGTAGAATCTTGTTTGATTCTTCTCAAAATCATAAATGAGGGTTCTCCATAGCCTATATTTGGACTATGTCCTAGAGGAAATTTTTCCTCGACGTTAGTCATATCGGTAATGTATAAATACTGGAACTTATCCTTATCAACCTGAGAATCTGATTGAAAAAAGATTGTAGTTATTGCCGCTAAGGCACCAATCAAAATTGGAAGAATAGCTTTGGACAAAATTTTAAAATCAGCTCTATTCTCATACAGCAAATAAACTGCACTTATTATGATAATGGCAGTTGCTAAACCTAATGCAATTTTTAGTATGGTCAATTTGATCAATTTTATTCCAATTTAGTTAAAGCTAACTTGTCATATCCTCACAAAACTAGCGTTTATCCGGAAAATTTTCGAGGATAAACATACCTTTTACACACTCATAAACAATTGATCAAAAATATGTAAAGTGTCTTGTACCGCCTTTTCCGGTTTTAGAGCCGTATCTGAAATACCGGAGACTACTCTAGAGATATCATGGTCTACCTTGCCTTTTTGTTTCCAGGTGGTGGGTGAGGCCGCCGTTAAATAGGCAGAAAAGTTGTGGTGGCCAGAGCCGGGGCGTTCTCCTATGATATGGATAATGCCTTTACTACCCGTGTTTACCTCCTGCCCAAAAAGTTGTTCTCCGCAGGCATAGCCCGCCCTTACCCTACCATGGGTAATGACAATGTTTTCAGCTCCAAGGCTAAAATTCTTTTTCTCCAAAGCTTGTCGTAATCCCTCTAAATAGGGCATTAAATGCCCCTCATCCATCAGGGCTCTGGCATTAAGGCCGTCTGAGATCAGGATCTGGATATCCGGCACTTCGGACCCCCAACCACTTCTTATGGTCTTTAACTTCCTTATAGCCTCTCCGCTTAATTGCTCCCCGGATTCAGGATGATATACATAGTCTTGCCTATCTTCAGACTGGGTATAGATTCTGGTAGCTGCGGGGATGGCAGCTATAAAGTCGGCCTCCATTGGCGTCCATAAACTTACCTTAGCATCTTCATAGAGTCGGTGCACTTCCAGGTCCAGCTCAAGATCTAAATCCCACAACTCTTCTCCGTAGCCTTCAGCAATAGGCACTCCCCTCCCCCTGATCCTCGCCAGGCATTCCTTGCCTTCTTTATAGATCTCTTCTTTGCTTCTATTATCCTGTTTAGCTAAACGGTATTGATAGTATACCCAAACCGGGTCTCCAAAATGCTCGGTGGCTTTTCCTTTCTCATCAACCACTTGTAGCCTTTTAAAAAAGTCCCACATGGCGTCATTTATCTTATAGCCAAACTTTTCGCGGATCTTTACGTGGTTGTTAAAGGCCGTAGTAAGGTAACTCAGCATAGGATCGTTTTTGGTGGGCAAAGCCATCAAATAAGCCGGATTGGCCGGGAGTATTTGTTCTATACACCAATCCAGGTCTTCCAGATCTATCTCCATATGCAGGGTAGAGCAAATATCGAGTCCGATAGGTAGGCCGTGTAACTTTCCCATCACCGTATCTTCCAAACAACAACGTACCAATTGCTCTTTGGTCTTAAAGACTTCGGGACCAATAAAACCGGCCACATCATTTACGTGTACCCAGGGCACCTCTTCCGGGGCTTTCCCCTCGGCCATCTTTTGTTTTAAAGCCCTTAGAAAACCGTATTTCCTGGACTCGTGCACCACCATATCAAAACCTTCCCCATGGCCATTAGTAAAATCGGCGCCCTGGCCGGTTTCGGCATAGAGGCCGTATTGCCCGGTTCTGTTGGCAATATGGGCAAACATCTTCTCTATCGTCACATCAAAGGTCTGGTTGGCCTTAGCCGTACCCGCCAGGCTTTGGAACCAAATGCCTGTAGTGCCGGGTTGTAACTCCTCTACCTGGGCCTGCACATCTATATGCGAGAGCACGCAGTTTGGTAAGGTTTCCTCCAATTCAAAAGTCTGGATGATATCGTATAAAGCAGCTTCAATTTTAGCCACCGAACTGGGTTCGCTAGATACCGGATTGGTGCCCAGCACCAGATCACCCACCCCATAAGACCAGGCATCAAATACCTGCCAGCAAATATCTTCCACATTGTCTGTGGGCGAATTGGGTTGTACCCTGGCACTTAAATACCCCTTAGCCCCTATCTTGCTATTTGGCAAAGGGTTAAATACCTTTTGGCCCACGGCTATAAGCTCCTCATTAGTCATTAGCTTCACCAGACAGCCAATAATATCACTACTTAGGCCTGGCATAATTGCCTTAATGTCCTCTTCAGACTTTGTGAGCACAAAGGCTTTTAGCTCGCCCATGGTCCAGGCCCGGACCTTAGGGTCTTTAAAAGTGGTTTTTTGAATGAGTTGTTGCAGTTCATCTTCAAACAAGGAGTATGCCTCCAAATCCTGAATCCTTGTATTAGAGAGCAAGGTTCTGGCATTCGCCCTGGAGGCCTCACTATCCGCCGTTAAACCCAGGGTCTGATCTCCCTCTTTAAATTCGTTCGCCGCCCCTATTATTTGCCGGTACAGATTTAGGTCCATCTTACCACTTACAATCTTAATATAGGTAAAGAGGTCTTCTCCTAGCCCCGGCAGTGCCACCGTTACCCCTTTAAAGGCAGCCACTTTTTCAGCAGTGGGTCCAAAGTTGCAGCCCTTGAATAAAAGCACAGAGGTACCCAAAAGGCCTGCCTGTGCTAGAAATTCTTTCCTGCTAATAGGGTTCATGATGCTGAAGGTTTGACTCTCTTAAAGATAACAAACTTCCTTCAGAGATATGCGCTATACTAGAGGCTAACTATTTATATTTACAGAAAGAGCGATCAGTAGTGCCCTGGCATTAAGGATTTGAAGAATTCGTAAATCCGCATAAAGCAATAAAAAGCATGGAGCTAACCGTCAGGTCTATTTAGGAACCGTCCCCGTTTCGGTAAATTAAAGACTGCAATTACCATCTATTATATCCTCCCTGGTGGGGTTATAAGCATTTTTGTCTATAAAATGGAATCTGGCCTCTGCATGCTGGTCATTGATAAAAAAATCTTGAAGACCACATAGGTCTGAGAGGTTCTCGTTTTCATTTATCTGCAGGTCTCCTTGTAGTATCCTCAAATTCTCAAGACCATTAAGATTTGTTAACGCATTATTGCCTTTAATTCTAAGAGGACCTCTAATCTCTTCCACTTTGGAAAGTGCTTCAAGACTTTCAAATGCCAAGTTTTCCCAAATCCATACTTGTCCTCCAATTGTAGTGACATTGTCTAGGCCATTAAGATTTGTAAGATTAGGGTTGTACTGAATGTACAATTCTCGTCCAATGCTTGTAAGTTGGTTAAGGCCATCAAGATTTTGTAGCTCGCTGTTGCTCTCGATAATTAGATCAAATGAACCTCCGTAGGTAATATTTCTTAAGCCATTGAGATTTCTTAATTCATCGTTTCCTATGATACTAATACCATTCTCTACTCTAGTAATATTATGCAGCCCCTCCAAATTAGTTGATAAACATCCTGCTATTTGTAAGTTTTCCACCGTTCCGGTCACTTGGGAGAGCGGTAACAGATCGACAAGCACAAAGTTTGAATGAATAGTTAGAAATCCCTTTACTTCAGTTAAGTTTTCCAGGCCTTCTAAGCTGGTAAGTTTGTATGTTCCACCTACCGCTAAACCATTGACCGAAGTAACTTTACTGAGACCTTTAATACTTTCCAGGGCAAATCCACCGACAATTAAGTCACCCACATTTTCCAAATTAGCTAGTGCATCAAGATTTATCAGCTGATTGTTATGAGCCAACCGAAATGCGCTGCCTACACTGGTCAAATTGTCAAAACCTTCTAAATACTCCAAAATGGTGTCTGCAACATTCACAGTGCCACTTACTTCCATAAGGTCATTTAATGAACTTAAGTCATCTATGTCATTAGTAATATTGTCATCCTTGCCTATAAATAAATTGCCTTCAATTTTATTATAACCTTGAGCTCCAAACTCTTCCACCTCCTGCTGGGTATTAAGCTGTACATCACCCGTGAAGACTAACGGTATAAAAGATGTTGTAGTAAACGAAAAGCCTGTGCTTGTTTCATTTTTTCCATCAGAAGCAACTACTTTACCCGAGTAGTCTGTATCGGGCTCAAGGTCTTCTATACTTAGAGATAGTAGCTTGGAATTCTCCAAGAGCATTTTGGTGCCTAAATATACATCATAATCTACCGGATCATTTTCAGGATCACTAGCAGCTTCCCAGGAAATAGTAGCTTCTTTGTCCGTAACCTCTTCCGCTTTAACAGCAAAATTATCCGGGGGCAGGTTTGCGAGCTCCTCTTCCGGAGGCTCATTGTTATCAGTACAACTAATGGTCAATAGAACACTAATTATTAAAAATCTATATATTCTGTTCATTTTATTTATCTGATCATCAGAATTAGAAAGTCTGCAATTTAGCACGGGTGAAGTGAAGTATCAAGACAATTCGTTGTAACGTTCAATTTTATGATAACAACCTTCTCTAACGGATTGGCTAAATTCTAAAGACGAAGTATTTATATTTGGAATAAGAACGCTAAACCTTATGACCACCACTTCCCTGATCATCAACATTTTAATTGCCTACAGTGCCTGCCAGGCTTTTTTTATTGCATTAATCTTATTAAAGTCGGACCGAACCCTCTTTAAAAAGCTTTTTGCCGCCCTCTTGTTCATTGAAGGGTTCACCTTGTTCGAAAGGCTCTTGGTAGAAACCGAGTTGATAAATGCCATACCTCATGTCTTAGGGGTTAGTCACCCCATAAGTTTTCTAAAGCCTCCGCTGATGTTGCTGATGACCCTGGCCATTACCATTCAGCATTTTAAGCTCCAGAAAAAGCACTATTGGCATTTCCTTGTCTTTGGCTTTATGCTATTGCTCAATGCGCCTTTTTATTTTTTAAGCGGTGCGGAAAAATTGGAGACGGTAAACACTTTTATGAACCAGGTGCCTTCCTATTCTAGTTTTGCCTTTTACTTTACGCTGAGCTTTTTCGCCTATATAGGGATCTACATCTATTTAAGCCTCAAAAAACTCAAAACCTTTAAAAAGCTGGTGGCCAATAATGCGCTGTTAAATTGGGTGCATAATATCCTGATGATCTACTCTGTATTTCTGGTGTTACATCTTATCTACTTTGTGCTTCAACCCATAGGGCAATACAACTTTGCCCTGGTAAACCAGATCAGCATGTTGGCTATGAGTCTCATTATTCAGGCTATAGCCTTTAAGATCATTGATAAATCCACCCTTTTTAACAGTAAACCTCCCAATTTGGGAGATTTGGAACAACGCAAAAAAGCGGAGCAGGCTATCCTGAACAAATTGGAGGTGGACAAAATGTATTTGCAGGATGATCTGAACCTTCGCTCGTTTTCCAAAGCTATTGCCCTTTCTCCGGCTTATGTTTCAGAGATCATCAATCAGCGCTTTAACTGCTCTTTTAAAAAATTGCTAAGCCAGTATCGATTTGAAGAGGCTAAAAACCGTATCGACAAAAACAAGGATCAAAAGATCAAACTGATCGATATCGCCTTCGAATCCGGCTTTAACAACAAGGTTTCCTTCTACAGAACTTTTAAGGAATTTGAAGGGATCTCTCCTTCAGAATACCTCTTCAACATTCAAAATGGAAAAAAATAAGGTTACATAAAACTTCTGTAACCAAAAGCTGGGGGAGTTTCTTTAATTATGCCTTAAAATGTATCACATATGAAATTTGAAGGTTCTGTAATTATCAAAAAACCCAGGGACATTGTAACGGCACTGTTCATCGATCCAAACCACAACGGCGAGTACCAGGATGGTTTTATTAAAAAAGAGCTGATAAGTGGGGAGGCGGCTCAAGACAATGCCATCTCTAAAATGTATTATAAATACGGGAAGCGAGACATGGAGTTAACCGAAACCATTTTAAAAAATGATCTCCCCTATTCCTTTGAGGCCTTTTACCATCACAAGCATATGGACAATACTATGACATGCACTTTTATTGAAATGGGGCCAGAAAAAACTGAATACAAATACGAGGTGGAGTATACCCGGGTCAATTGGTTCTTACCTAAACTGATGGCGATTCTTTTCCCGGGAATGTATAGGAAACAGGGGCATAAATGGATGATCCAATTTAAGGAGTTTGTTGAAAAACAATGATATGTGGGAAGAACGACTAAAATTATATGACGAGCTCATAGCAAAGTGTGCTCGATTTGAAAGAAAAGGTAAAACGATGCCCTATACTTCGGCTAATGGGTATATGTTTTCGCTCTTAAACAAAGCAGGAGAAATCGGAATCCGATTTTCTAAAGAGGTACAGCAAAAGTATTTGGAGGTATTTGACACCACATTATATAAATCCTACAATGCTGTGATGCAAGGCTATGTCCTTATCCCGGAGAACATGTTAGAAGATCTGGACGCACTGGCTAAATATCTTGATGAGAGTTACGATTATGTGATGAGTCTGGAACCAAAATAAGGCGTCCCCTACTGTGCTTTTTCCCGAACCGTGTATTCCATTGCTGCATAACCAATTTGCCCGGCTTCTGAAATGGCTTCAACAATAATTACATAATCCCCTGGCACATCTCCATTGAAAAAATTCACCGATGCCTTTCCTTCTTTATCCGTAAGCATACTGGGTGCCCAATGAATCAAAGACCTCAGGTCCGGTTTATTTTCTTCGGGCTTTTGGGCAACATCATAGTCGGGAGCATAAAACTCTTTTATGGGAGTAAAGCCCTCAATTGTGGTATTGAGCATACCGCGGATAGGTTTCCCGGAACTATTGAGTCCTACCCTATTTTTGGTAAAAACAGCAATCACATGTCCGATTGCCGGGGCAGTATACGGATCTGCACCAGGAAAAACATTCAAAAACTTTTTTCTAAATGCCGGTACGAATTCCATAATTTCTACACTTTCGATTAATTGAGGTGATAAATGTTGCACATCCAGATACTCGAAATCCCTTATTAGCTTCCCATCTATAGCGACCAGCGTATGACCATTATTAACAAGGGCCAGCATAAAGCCATCTGGAAACCGCTCTATCCGCACCTGATCCGGATAATTGAATAAGAGGATGCTGTAAAGTCCGTAAGACCAATCTTTCTCCTGCCTGCGAAGGGTATCCCCTCTGATAACGATATCGGGCGCCCCGAAATTCTTATAGGCTTGTTCCCTGGCCGGGGTTAATCTATAGCCTTCAAGAATCACCTCATCTAACTGGGTAACCCCTGTCAGCGAATCAAAGGCCGCTTGAGCAATGTTTCGTCTTTGCTGAGCCTGTACGGTTGCCAAACTCATCTCATCCAAGACCTCAATAACTGGCTTGCTCAGCATTTTTACTTGAGGAGCACTGCGTTGCTCCAGTGAAATGCGGATGTCTTTACGCTTTTTACCTTTTTCATTCCCTTGGAGAATCAAGCGTTTCTCACTGCCATAGGTATCGTCTAAAAGAAAGCTGAATCCTCCTAAACTGTCGGTTTGTTGCTGGTAATATTTGGGTTGTTGTCCGAAAACTGCTAAAGTCAGATCCAGGCCGTCTACGGGTTTTCTTCTTGGGGAATTGTCTCTTACCGTCCCTTTGAGTATCAAGCCAGGCTGCGGCCAAAAAAAAGTTTCCTGAACTCTTTGTACCGGGAATTTATAATTGCGCCAGCCCTGAGTCAGCATCAGCGCTTCAAGGTCTCTGAACCGCCGCTTATTTCCTTCTTTAAAGTAATATCCCGGTTGCTCTATTTCGCCCCGTAATTCTGAATTTAAAAGAAAATAGGAGCGAATAGTTTCACCGCTTCCTTG
>JBFOMC010000081.1:0-7560 GCA_040830565.1 Flavobacteriaceae bacterium | reverse complement strand
TTACTGTTTACTGAAAAAAGCCATTTATCCTACAAAAACCACCATCTGTCCAAAAACCGCGGTCACCCAAAAACTGACAAAAGTCATGTATTTACGTCAAAGTACATTTGGAGTGCATTTTATCGATAGAACCCCTACAGCAGGTCGATATTTGCCCTAAGACTCGCTGGGCTACCCTAACTTTGGGGTATTAACCCAAAAAATTATTTATGAAAACAATTCTACTATTTAAAGAGATTTATGCTAATGCTTTTCGCGATCTAGGAAATTACCTGGTGCGGAACTATTTTAAAGTATTCGCATGGTTCAGTTTTGTTATGTTATTGGTAGTACTTTATGCCTTTGTGTTCCGCGTGTACACCGGATTCGCATTCGACTAAAGCACATAGCGTAAGAACTAGTATTAAAAACATAATATAAATTAGGGGACCAACCTTTTCACGGCCACAAGGAAACTTGTGGCCTTTTTATGCTTAAAAACGAAGCTGGAGCACGCAAAACTGCCTGTTTTGCTCCTATTTATAACACTTCTTCAAGAGTAATACGCTCACCAACTCTTAAAAATATCACAAATAGGTATTTTCAATTAGTCCATAAGCACTTAATATTGTACGTTTATAGCTTTTTAGCTTATTTAGAATAACTTTATATAAAAATATAATATGGAATTAGTTAAAGAAGCTTTGGAATTTGAGAAAATGACTTTGTCTCATATGTCTACCAGTGACAGGGTAGAAGCCTCCAGAGAAGCCAAAAGATTAATTTTGTCTATTAACGAAATCTATAAGAAGACCAAGGATTCTAGCCTTATGGATCTTATGAAACGATTGACTCTTAAGAAACAAAAAATTGAAAAGAGGCTTAAAGGAAGGCCGCTTACACCATAGCACACTCAATAAGATCTAGGGCCGCAATATTGCGGCCCTAACTTTTCTTAAAATAGTATATTTTAAACCTTCAATACCCCATCAGAATATCTTTATCTTGCAGTTCTTAACAACTGATCTTATGATAAGTATTGATCTTAGCACTCCGCTCCCGGAACTTCAGGATTACCTAAAGAACAAAGGATGGCTACTTCCCGAAGAAGAAATCCTTGCTACTTCCAAGGCCGGAGAAGGCAATATGAATGTGGTGATCCGCCTAAAAACAGATCAGCGATCCCTCATCCTGAAACAGTCGCGCCCCTACGTTCAAAAATACCAACAGATCCCAGCGCCTTTAGAAAGGATCTCTGTAGAACATCAATTTTATGCCGCCCTGGAAGGGCAACCTATAGAAGCCCATATCCCAAAAATCTATCACTATGATCCTCAGGATTTTCTTTTGGCCATGGAGGATCTGGGCCAGGTAGAAGACCTTACCCAACTATACTCGGCCAAAGTCGTATCTCAAGATTTGCTCGACAAGTTAACCGCTATCGCCAAAACCATTCACCAGGCAAAACCGGGAAAGACCTACCCCCTAAATCTGGAGCTAAGACAGCTAAACCATCAACACATTTTTGTACTCCCTTTTTTAGAAGACAATGGCTTTGATCTAGATGATATACAGCCCGGCCTTCAGGAATTATCCCTACCATATAAGACGGACACCAGGCTTAAAGAAGTAGTAGAAACCATAAGCAAACGTTACCTGTCTGAAGGGCACAGTCTTATCCATGGGGATTACTACCCCGGGAGTTGGATGACCGCGAAGGGGAACCTCTATGTTATTGATCCCGAATTCAGTTTTGTTGGCGATCCGGAATTTGATCTGGGGGTAATGGCAGCCCATTGCATTATGGTAACCGCCGAGCCAGACTATGTAGGAAGGATTGCCGAAACATACAGGCAAGAAGTAGACCTTAAACTCATCAAGCAGTTTGCAGGCATTGAGATCATAAGACGACTTATAGGTTTGGCCCAACTTCCTTTGAGTAGAACTATCAAAGAAAAAGACTATCTTTTGCAGGAAGCAAAAAAACTGATTTTAGGATGAAGTCTTACCTGCCTTTCGCAGCTGCCATGCTAATAGGATTCATATTTTCATGCAAGGAAAAGCATGCGAACATATACATTCCTGAGCCCGTAAAACTAGCCTACGCCTCGGACACCCTTCATTTAAGCAAGAGCGAATATTACGACAAGATACTTGGAGCCCTGGTAGGTTCTTCAATAGGTGATGCCATGGGCGCATCAACCGAAATGTGGCACCGTAAAGACATCCAGAGAAAGTACGGTTATATTACCGGACTTACGCCAGCTACCAGAGTACAGTCTCCTGAGGGTACCTGGGAAAATAACCTCAGCGCAGGAGCCACTACAGATGATACGCGCTGGAAATTATTCATGGTAAGCTATTTTGAACAACACCCTAAAAAAAGGAATGCCGGGATTTTTGCGAATTTCATCACAGACTACTACCAATCCGTTGCGGCAGACCTGGGAGATAAAGAAGTAATTGTAGACCCTGACGAACTGGATAGTAGGTTGGAACGCGTAGATTGGATTAAAGAGTGGGCCAGGGTAGCTTTTGCATATCAGGAAGGGGTAGCAGAATACCAAGCCGCTCAACACCGTTTCTATGGAGGTGAAATGTCTTGTGCCGGAATGTTATATACCCCTATGATGGGCTTGGTTAGCCCCAATCCGGAAGTTGCCTATGAGGAAGCCTACCTCCATAGCATTTTTGATATTGGCTATGCCAAAGACATTTCCGCCCTGGTATCCGCAATGACAAACATGGCCATGAAAAGCTCTAATATGGACTCTATCTTAAACACTGCCGTTTTTGTAGACCCCCTTCGATACCAGGATAGCAGATTGGTAGGACGTATTTCTTCCGATATTGCAAAGGGTGCCAGAAGAAGTGTATGGCTTTCCAGAGAAATAGAGATCGCCGATACCGTGGACCTTAAGGATTCTCTGGGCATTAGAATGCCAGAGGGTTTTACGGGAAGCAATACGGACTGGGGGCAGCAAGATTTTGTTTATGGCCTTCTGGAAAAAGATGAAAGGGCTATTGCTTTTCACTCAGGGGAAATCTGGCAAATATTAATTACGGCCCTCGAATTTGGCCAGGGAGATTTTGAGAAAACCATGCAATTTATAGTGAACTATGGCCGGGACAACGATACCGTTGCCGCTGTAGCCGGAATGGTGCTAGGTGCTAAAGACGGGTATTCTGAGCTACCCAAGGCGCTAAAAGAAGAGGTACTAGAGGTAAACAAAAACCAATTGGGAATAGATCTTGAAGCCCTGGCAACCACGTTGGTCAATAAGACCCACAACTAGATTTTATTTCACCTCCAACAATCTGACGTTTCTAAAGTTCTTGTCTAGTTTATGAGCTCTTAATCGTTTATTGGCTTCTGACTTACTGATATCAGAATCTATATAGACATGTAAGGGTCCGCCTGCTGTCTCTCTTCCACTCTGTGGGAAATATATACTGCTGTCCAAGCTCTTCATATAGGCCTCTGCTTTTGCCTTAGACTCAAAAGTACCTACGACAATATAAAAGCCTTTTTCCAGGATGCCGGTTCTTTCATCCGCCTTCGGTTTGGCAGTAGGCTTACTCTCCAAAACCACGGCTTCTTTTTCCTCCTCTTTAGGTGCCGGAGTAGCTTTTTCGACTTCCTGCACCTCCTCCTTGGGCTCAGCCTTTTTTTCCTCAACCTCTGGTACAGCGGCTTCCTTTGGGGCAGGTCTTTCAACTTCTTCGGGGGTTTCTTTCTCCGTTTCTTTTGGTGAAGGCTTTTCAGTCGAAGGCCTCGCCTCTTCCTGCTCCGTTGGGTTCAACACCACCTCCTCATTGATCTTGCTCTTTTTTGCCTTCTTTTCTTGCCTTTTCTTTTTCCGGATTTCTGCTACCTCTTCAATATTATCTTTGGCGTTTCGCAACCACTCAGGTTCTTCTTCATCAGCTTTAAAGAATTTATAGGAAGCACTTATCCCATGTACGTCGGCAAAGCCGGCTGCTCCTATGGCTTTCTCATAAGAATATCCAAGATCCAAGGCCTTGATTACCCTAACCCTAAATGCCGGATTTATTGCATAGTCATTTTTATAAGAAAGGCTAACTTCTACCTTATCGGCATAATTAGCCCTAACTGCCCCTTCATAAATAGCATCTTCCAGATAAGACAAATATCTGAGCATAGGGGTTACCCGTATCTTATCTGCAACTCTCCAATTGTAAAAGGCATAGGCAGTAAATCCTTCCTCAATACGGTAATGTAAAAGTTGGTTTTGGGTATCTTGTGTAATATCCTGAATGGGCAGACTATTTAAATATCCTCCTACGGTAATATTTTTATTTCTGTAGTGAATTCCTGCCTTGTAAATGAATTCGATATTGTTCTGGGTCACATCTGCCACAAAGTTTTGTCCGGGAGGGATAAGACTTTGAGGTCTGCTATCCTGTTTCCGGGATTCACCTCCTCCTCCAAGTCCGATCTTTAGGTAGTGATTGTAATCCCCTAATCCCACTTTCACGGTTGTATTGAATATCACCGTGGTATAGTCATAGAAATCAAAAGAATCATTGAAATAGTCTAAACCAAAAGAGACGTTGTCATAAAGCGAAACCTGTGCGTTTAACCATTTGGTGGTATGCTGAAAATCTGAATCTGTTAATTGTAATAAGCCTGTTAGCTGTACTCTTTGCCCCTCGCCAATGAAAGAAGGATCGTTAAGAAAAGGATATAGCAATTCCTGATCGGGAACAATTACACGCTGAGCACTGGCATAAATACCACAGAGAAGAACAAGCAGCAGGCAAAAAGATCTCATCAGATTTGGGATTGTGATGTACAAAAATAATTTCAACAAATGTCCCAAGACCAGTCGCTCCAGCACATAGACTCCCCCTTCAAACTGCCCCTGGACTTAGTATAACTAAAAAAAGATGGGATTATTTTAGCGCCCGGGTAATTCTTTAGTGTATAAGCCCCTGATCATTAGCTTTTTGACTCCTCCAGTAATCAGAAAGGTATCCTGTAGAGCTTCACCAGATAGACTCCGCTACATTTACCTCAAGATCGCTTAAGATCACTTCGGCTTGAGATGGGTTTGAAATATTGAGCATCGTATACGGTTCGTTAGGAAAGATTTGCGCTGTCATAACATACTGTCCTTCATTAATAAAGACCTCAACAGATGACCAATCTATCAAGATTCTCACTTCATATTCCTCTTGGGGAAGGTTTTCAATAGGCATTTGATGAATTTTACTGCCAAAATCTGCCTGAAAGTCGGTTTTACCAGAGGCTACCCTATCCAATAAAAAGGTTTTTTGAGTGCTATCCATGGTCAGCACAAGCTCTTCATTTAAAACGTTTTTAAAATTGAGCACGAAATCTCTGGCCGTAGTAGTAAAGCGTATTTCTGCCTGATTGTAATGCTCAAAGGGAATACTGTCTTTGGTTCCGCTGGCTAGATTGACGTCCTTTTTTACTCCAGACTTAAAGATGGTTCCAAAACTTTCTATGGGGTAGTTCACCAACGTCATCTTATCCCCAATTTTTCGCAACTCCAAATTTCTGGGAACCGTCATTGCACTACGCCACTTTTCGGTTGGTGTATCTCTGGCGTAGGCCCAATTGCTCATCCAGCCAATAAAGACTCGCTCATCGTTTGGATGGTTATTATAGGTAATTCCTGCGTAGTTATCAGTTCCCCAATCGAGCCAGAGTGTTTCCTCCTGATCAGTCTTAAAAGAAGTGCCATCGAAATCGCCAATAAAGTATTGGGTGCCACTACCGCCATTTGGTGCCCCCGGGTTAATACTAATGGTAAGGACCCATTTCTCTGGTCCTTCATCATCTACTTTTAAGGGAAACAAATCAGGACATTCCCAAACCCCTCCATGAGCCCCATGCTCCTTCCCGAACTCGCTCATTAATTCCCACTCCTTTAGATTGGACGAGTTATAGAATTTGGCATGATCACCGGCCACCAAAATCATTATCCATTTCTGACTGGCCTCATGCCAAAAAACTTTAGGATCTCTAAAATCCTTAATCCCGTCGTTGCCTATGACAGGGTTTCCTGAATATTTTTCCCAACTCTCCCCGTTATCAAGGCTAAAGGCAATGCCCTGAGTTTGAAAGTCTGTTTTACCTGCCTGCTCTCCGTTGATATCATGATAGGTAAAAATGGCCACCAATGGTGGTTTACCTGCAGACCCCAGCCCTGATGTGTTTTCGGTATCCACCACCGCACTCCCAGAGAAAATATAGCCATGTTCATCCGGAAAAAGTGCAATGGGCTTGTGCTCCCAGAAAACCAGGTCTTTACTTATTGCATGTCCCCAATGCATGGGCCCCCAAACAATATCATCTGGGTAATACTGATAGAACAAGTGATAGATGCCATCATGGTACACCAATCCGTTGGGGTCGTTCATCCACTTTTCTGAAGGGGAAAAATGAAACTGGGGTCGATATTTTTCTTTATAACTCTGTTCTTGTGAGGGTTCCAATTCTTTCTTAGTGGTTGTTTCCTTGCATGCCATTAAAAGCAAGAAAAGAAATACAAAGGCAAGTTTGATTCGTGCAGCCATAGCCCAGATTTATATGTAGTAAGATAATCATAATGGACAAGATTAAAGGGTTATCTTTGAGGGTTATTTGGCTCCTATGAGATTGCTCTCGATTCTTACACTTTGCATTGTCATTAATTTTGCCTCTTGTGCCCAAAATTCCATTCCCAATGTGCTGGAAAAATATAATGAGCACACTGTAGATTATATCTCCGTTAAAGAGTTACATGAAACTGATACAATTGTTCTGCTAGATGCTCGAGAAAGGGAAGAGTATATGGTCAGTAACTTAAAGAATTCCGTTTGGGTAGGGCACAAAACCTTTGAGGTGGATAACGTTAAGAAGACGATTCCCAACCCAGATACGCCCATAGTGGTATATTGTTCTATTGGAGTGCGTTCCGAAGAAATTGGTGAGAAATTGAAAAAGGCAGGGTTCTCCAATGTCAAGAATCTATACGGCGGAATCTTTGCCTGGAAAAACAATGGATTCCCGGTTTATGATTCCCAAGGGGAAGACACGGAAAAAGTTCATGCGTACAGTAAGTATTGGGGCAGTTTGCTGACCAATGCGGACAAGGTCTATACCGATAAAACCAAAACTGTTGACAAGTAACCTACTTTTAATCTTAACACGTAATCCCGAGTTGGGAAAATGCAAGACCAGATTGGCGGCCAAGGTCGGTGATGCGGCGGCATTATCAATCTATGAGTTTTTATTAGACCGGACCGTATCCTTCACCAAGGACCTAGATGTTTCCAAGTGGGTATTTTATTCTGAATCCATTTGGGAAAACGATGTTTGGGATTCCAAAATCTATGCAAAAAAATTGCAGATAGGATCAGATCTTGGTCAAAAAATGGCCAATGCATTTGAGGAAGGTTTCAATTCTGGTTTCAAAAAAATTGTTATCATTGGCAGTGATATGTATGACCTTTCCCAAGAAGAATTGGAGGAGGCTTTTTCAAAATTGGAGAATCACGATTTTGTCGTAGGTCCCGCAGAAGATGGAGGTTATTATCTTTTGGGAATGA
>JBFOMC010000080.1:0-8310 GCA_040830565.1 Flavobacteriaceae bacterium | reverse complement strand
GATTGTTATCTACAAGGTTATCACTTTCCACGAATCTGACTCCTATGATAACCCCCGCTACATAGTACTGCTCCAAGATGTATCTTGTTGCAATGTTGGCAAGGGATACCTGGTGTTTATCGGCTACCTTCTTCACCACTTTGAACAAGTCCTGATAAGTGTCCCATCCGCCGCTGGCGTCAATAAAACGTTTGTATTTCATTTGAGACCAAGTAGTGAGATCTTCAAAGGCGGGTTCCGGCCTCTCTAACCAGCGGGCCGTTAAGAAACCTCCTGCGAGGGTTCCGAAAGCCAACAATTTAACTCCGTACTCCTGGCAGACTTTTGCCATGTTCCCAGAGGCTCGCGAATCTAATAGGGAATAACAGACCTGGTTGCTTACTATTGGAATACCACTGGCCAGGGCAATTCGTAAGTGGGCGGCATCAAAGTTAGTTACTCCCAAATGCTTAATACTGCCTTTTTCCTGTAATTCTTTTAAATAAAACAAGGCATCTAACCAGCTGGGATCTGCATAATTCCAGGCGTGAAATTGTAATAGCTCTATAGAAGATTGCTTCATTCTATCCAGGGCTTTTGCAATAGCCCCCTCAACATCTTCTCTACGTATTTTTCCCGGCTCGGGTACCCATTTTGTGAAAAGTTGCACCCTATCGCCCTCCTCAAGCCTGTTTTTGAAAGTACCCGCAATGATTTCACTAGAGCCATAATGATCTGCCATATCAAAGCTAGAGAAACCAGCTTCCAGATAGGCGTTCATATAATCACCGGTAGCGATCGGGTCTAGAATTTTACCATGCCTTTCCATATCGGCTATTTGCCACAAGCCTGTAACAATACGCGATATTTGCAATCCGGGCGCCAGGGTAGTGGTAGTATCCATATTATTCTTCAGGGAGTTTTAGAAATCTTTCTGCAATTTTTGGGTCTTCTTTTCGCAATTTATTCCATTTATAGATAAATACAATACTGGCCATGAACATCACAATAAGCCAAATTGGGGTGGAATGAAAATACCACGCCTCTGTCTCTGAGGTGAGGTCTTTATAGATATGAATTCCCAAAAACCCTGTTAAGGTAACTACTCCTAACCATCCAATGATCAGCTGAGCCTTCCTTTTTTTGAAAACATTAATAGCCGCGTGAAGGTTTGGATTTACAGTGGTTATTGATAAAAGCGTAACACACATCAATAAAAAATTAACCATCATTGAAGTTACCATGATATCTATACCCAAAAAGAAATCCCCCGCAAAGTGCGAGCCCAACACCCCAATACTGGCCATAGCCCCGGCAACTATTAAAGCGATATAGGGTGTCTTATTCTTGGCGTGAACTTTAGCAATAGCTGTCGGAAAAATGCCATCCTCTGCCCAGGCAAACATGAGCCTGGAAACAGCAAGGAGCATAGCGGGTAGATCATTAATCAATGCTATTGCCGCACCTGCCAAAATCGCAATGCCAAATCCGGTCGGCAGTACATAGCTCAGAAGTCCGGGAGCTGTAATATCTTTTAACATGGCCTCATTGGCAATAAAACTCCAGGGAACTATATGGTACACCGCTGCGGCAAACAAAAAATAAAAACATCCTACCCCGACAATTGCCAACACAATTGCCCGCGGGAGCGACTTCCTTGGGTTTTTAGCTTCTCCCCCTGCCTGGGCTATGGCATCAAAACCGATAAAACTTGAGAAGAGCAAAGCTGCCGCCGAAAGGAAGATCTTCCAATCAAATTCGGTTTCAGTGATGGGGCTAAAAGCTCGTCCCTCTTTATGTTCTAAAGCCAAAAGGAAATCATTTGCATCGTAAAAAAGTCCGGAAACAATTACGATACCACCAAGGGCAAACATAAGGAACATCATAGGTAACAGAATGCGCGAATAGGATTTTAATCCACGGATATTGATCCCTACAAAAACCCAAATGAATAAGAGTGCAAGACCAACTCGAATCCATCCTATTTCCAAACTGGCAGAAAGGGTTTCCCAACCTAAAGCCAGGGTTACATCTCTGATAAAAGGAACAATGATATAGGCAATCACCCCAATAACAATGGAAAGTCCAAACCATTGCGAAAAGCTGGCGACAAATCCCAGATAAGGATTTAATCCCCTGCTGGCATAGAGGTAACTACCTCCGGCCCTGGGCATGGCGGATGCTAATATGGCATAAGCCAGGGCCGCCAAAAGGGCCGGAATTGCTGCAAAGGCAAAGGCGGATAAAACATAGGGCCCAATTCCGGGAACATTGCGTTGAATCATAAAGGGAACTACATTAATGGATGCTCCCAGCATGGAGCATACCCCGGTAGCGGTAAGGGCGAGCAAGCCCATTTGTCTACTAAGTTTTTTTGTTCCTATTTGAGACATTTATGGTTTTTCGATCGTATTAAGAAAGAAAGGTTGGCCGGTCATTTCCCAGGAACCCAGGGAAATAGGAATATTGCCTATGGCATTGAGTCGATCAAAAAAGTCGCGCATATTAAAAGCGGCTTTTTCCTTTTCCTTGAGTCTGGCATATTCTGCCATGGCATTTTCCAAAAGGTATTTTCCGGTGATATAACTAGTACCGTATCCGGGCTGTCTCAGATAAAGGTGTTGTTCAAAAATGAGTAGTTCCTTTTCTGTTTTCATCCAGCCTCTGGGGGTGTATTCTGAATGTATACCCCCGGCTTCTTCCATGCTCATTTCATTGGCATGGGCATAAAGAGATCCCAGGCCTCTTGCAGCGCGCTGCGCAATCATGATATAGACTATTTCCCTGGATCGGGGCTGTTCCTCATAAAGTCCGGCCTGCATGAACATTTCCTCCACCGCGGTAGCCATGCCTTCATTCCTGGAATCAAAAATGTTGTACAACAAGGGAGCGCGTCTAATCTCACTTTTATGCGGCTCAAGATCCATCCTGGCCAGCTCAAACCAATGATAGAAATGCGAATAAAGCGGGCGCTGATCAAAATGGGCAGTGATCCAGAAAAAATTACGTTGCTCCTCCGGAACAAAACTTCCAAGATGTTCTCTTAATGCAGGTTCAAAATAGTCTTTAACGGTTACCATCTCATGCTTGTCTAGAAAACTAATCAGGCTAAGGGCAGCTTCATCCGCCATTTTTTGATAAGCTTCCGGGGAATCTGCGGCTTTAAGTTCTGGCAGATGTCTGTTCTTATGCTCTTCCAATTTTAAAGAGGCCCAGGCACGTGTCAGCTCCCTTTTAAGGAGCATAACCTCATCCTCCCAACTCAGAGGAACAAGATGAACATTTTGGAGGTACCAGGTATAATTTTCCTTCCCAATCCCGGAAGGACCTGTTTTGGAGGGAGCTTGTTGTTCTAACCAAAGGACCAGATCATCCGTAGCCAGAATGGCTTTATCTACGGTCTCCATTAAAGCACCGTCCTTAGGTACCCCGGCAAGCGCCTTAATTCCCTTTAAATTTTTGCTTTGAGCTTTAATATCCCGAATACCTGCAATCCAGAGGTCTTTGGCATTCCCAGTTAAGTTAATCTTTGCCTGGGCATTCAAAGGAGGAATAACGCTGAGATCTTTCAACAAGCGTTCTCTTTCTTCAGAGTTTAAGGGAAAGTCATAGGTCCAGAGTTCTGTAGTTCTGTGATGTGTTGGCCCTTCATGGGCTGGTACATCACTTCTCGCCATCCAGAGGGTTTTGTAAAAGGCCGGGTCGCGCACCCAGGGTTGAAGTACCCTTTGATTAAAATCATAGCCATTCATTTCTGCATTCACCAAATGCCAATCTACTTGCCGACTTACAGGCCAATTTGCAGTATCGATTTCCTTTAAGCGCTCTTGTAAGGCCTTGAACGAAGGAGCTCTTTTTTCAAAGGTTTCCCGGCGGTAATCAGGAGCTCCATCCAGTAAGGGAGGCTCCTCAAAAGCTCGCCACTCTTTGAACAGATCGACTAAACCATCATAAGCCTTTTCCTGGGTTTGCGATATAAGAAGTGCAGGCTGCAGCCCCGAGATACATACTAATAACAAAAATATCCGCAACTGTCTCAATTCGGTTTTCATTAGTGTAGCATTTAGTTGATGACCAAATGATCATCTTCAGATTAGAACAGTATTATTTCTCTGCAGAAATGGTCTTGAATCCTAATTTCCATTTAAGCCTTTTGCCGTACGGTCTTCTTTTGCCGGCGGTGGCGTAACTGCTCCCGAATTCACATTTACTTTCTTCATCACCTCTTCTACCACTTTTTCCATTTGCGGATCACGGGCCTGCATGATCAGGTTCGGATCGTCCCACACAAGAAAATCGGGTTGTACTCCAACGCCTTCATCAAACCATTTACCACTATTGTAATAGAGTCGCGCTCCCGGAACGGTTATTCCGCCCCCGTCTATCAAACGGTGGCCGGTAGCCGGCCCTACTAAGATCCCTATAGTGCGTTCACCCACTATAGGACCGGCATCCAATTCTCTGAAAGCCCAGGGTAAACCATCCCCGCCAGATCCTGCCCAGCCGTTGATAAGCATGCCCATTGGACCGGTATTGGCCTTGGTAGGGAAAGTATGGGCTTTCCCATGTCGCCAGTATAAATTGTAAATTACCGGTCTGGTCATCAGCTCCAGAAATCTATCAGCCAATTGACCTCCACCATTAAATCTCTCGTCTATGATAAAGCCTTTTTTATCTAATTGGCCATAGTACATCTTAACCAGATCTAGTTGTCCTCTTCCTCCGGTGTTGGTCATATAGACATATCCTAACTTCCCGTCAGAAAGCTTTTCAACCATCAATCGGTTCTGCTCAATCCAATCTAAATAGCGCAAATTCCCTTCTTCTCCGGCAGACAAGCATGTTACTACCACCTCTTTGGCATCACTTAGCTGACCGCTACTGCTGACTTTCAAAGCCACGGTTTGGCCATTTAAGCCTTCAAAAGCGGCATAGGGCTCTTTGTTCATAGGAAGTGCCATTCCGTTAACGGCATGGATGTAATCGCCCTCTTTTACTCCAATTCCGGAACGATCAAAGGGAGATCTGTTCTCGGCATCCCAGGGTGCGGGTTTTACGATCCTTTTTATCTTATAACCTCTTTCGTCTTTGCCCCAATCTATCCCCAAATACCCCGTGCTTACGTTCTCCACATTCTCATTATCTCCGCCAAAAGTATAGGTGTGCCCCGCGCTTAATTCGGAGGCCAAATTAGATTGCAGATAGGATACATCCCATCTGGAACGGGCATCTTCTATAAGCGCTCCATATTGGCTGCGCAGCGATTCCCAATCTACTTGCTGCATGTCTTTGTCATAAAAGAAATCGCGATGTCTTCTCCAGGTATCATTAAAGATCTGCCGCCATTCTTCTCTTGGATTAAGCTCCATGACGAGGCCTTCCGTTGGGATGGCATCTTTTATTTTCTGGTCCGCATCGGGTTTAATTATGCCAAACTTCCTGCCGCTTCTAACCAGGAGGGATTCGCCATCCGCTGTCTTAACCACCCCATTAATTTTGGCCATGATCGATTTTTCTTCCCGCTTTTTTAGGTCGTAATACATGAGTTCCGGATCCCCACCTGCGGCCCCGGTATTTGGAAAACGCCTGAAAACAACTTTTTCCTTAAAAGCCATCAAATTGCCAATATTTCCAGGTTTAACGGGTAGAATGACTAACCTGCTTTCCAGTCCGTTCCAGTCGATTTTGACCGAAGGAGTAGTCTCTGGTTTCTTTGAATCTTCTTTTTTTCCCTTCCCCTTACCTTTATCACTATCAGCTGTATCCGATTTCTTTTTCTCAGCTTCTAAAGCATCGTTTTTTGCGTGCAGTAAATAAGGCGCGTTATTAGTAAGGCTTATAGCCGCAAGCTGGGTGGCATTTGGATAGATCCAGGTACCGTCTTGCATGTCGCTATAGGCGGCATTGAAATTCCTATTGGTTAAAAAGAAGAGGTATTTTCCGTCCGAACTAAATTCAGGATTGCTATCGTTGTAGAAACCACTGGTAACCTGTCTTTTTTGTTTTGCCGCAAGATCATAGATGAAAATAGCTTCGTTGGCATTGTCCATTCCAACCCCGTAGGTCAGGAACTTAGAATCCGGAGACCATTTAAGAGGGTAATTGTAGCGCCCTCCATGACCGTAATTCCATCGGTAATTATCAACCAATTCAATGGCTCCCGAGCCTATATCTAAAATGCTGATATCATTTTTCTCGTCAATGAAGGCCAGTTTCTTACTGTCAGGAGACCAAAATAAGGAATAGCCGTAGCCGCCGTTTCTGGAGGTGATCTTTTTTGCAGGTTGATCCTTTCTCATAGACTGCAGATACACTTCATATTCGCCGGATTTATCGCTCCAATAGGCCACATGATCTCCATTGGGAGACCAGGCCGGACTGTGATCAAAGGCCCCTGAACTTGCTGTAATATTTTTTATAAAACCTTCTTTTACCGGTACATTAAACAACTCACCACGTGCTTCAAACAAAATGCGTTTCGCACCCGGAGCGGCCGTCATATTTGTGATCCTTTCATTTACCTTTACTCGTTTAGGCATTTCCAAGGTTAAATCACTTACTACCGATACATTTACCTTTTTACTCTCTTGAGTCGCAAGATCCATAACATATAATGCACCACCTACTTCGAAGACAAGGTCTGACGGCCCGGCAGATAGGTAGGTAATATCAAAATCATTGAATTGGGTAACCTGATTAAGAGCTTCTGTATTTACGTCATAACTCCATACATTTAAACGCATATTTTCGGCTCTGTCTGAAAGGAAATATACCTTATCACCTCCCCATGCAGGCTTGCCGTCATTGGCCGTATCTGTAGTGATCCTTTTGGCCGAGTTGCTATTGAGGTCAAATAAAATAATGTCTGATGTAAGCCCGCCCCGATACCTTTTAAAGGGATAGGTTTCTGTAACCTTCGTAATATAAGCCAGTTGGGTGCCATCCGCGGAGTAGGAGGCGATCTCTCCATATGGAATTGGAAGTTTTTCAGGCATGCCTCCGGTTTTGGGAATGAGGAAAAGTTGGTTTACCCTTCCCGAAGGGATTCCTGTTTCCCTTCTTGAGGCAAATAGAATTTTTTCACCGGAAGGATGCCATTCTACCATACGGTCGTTATGAGAACCATAGGTGATTCTGGTAGGAACTCCTCCGGTAGTCTTCATCACATAAACGTCCGGATTTCCCCTATACCGAGCGGTAAAGGCTATTTCCTTTCCATCGGGAGAAAACTTGGGATAAGATTCTTCCCCCGGGGAATTGGTAAGTTGGGTGGCCATTCCGCCTTGCTTGTTTACAATCCAGATATCTCCCCCGTAAACAAAACAGATCTGCGTCTCAGAAACGTCTACATAGCGCATTAGTTTAGCGCTAATTTGACCAAAAGAATTCATGCTTATTACAGCAAAAAGAAGTGTAATTTTGATTTTCATATAAGTTGATTATGGATTTGCTCTGAAGATAGCATTTTTACTTCTAAAATAATTAGAAGGAAAAGATTCTTGTGTAAAGGAAAGTCCAGTCAGAAAATAATTGAGTCGCTCGGCACGATTAGATTTGCAGAACGACTCAAACTTTTTAAGATTTCCCGATTTCTTATTCAGGCAATCTGCTTTTAACGAGGGCTATTTGCCCTCTATGATTGGCACCGTGCTTTAGTATATGGAACCAGGCCCAATGGTTATTCATGCCTTCATCTACGTTCGCGGCAAACCAGGCATCATCTTTGGTCTTGAGACCCGCAAGGGTTTTTTTGCGTACCTCATCCCAGAGGTCTAAATAATACTTTATGGGTTTTCCTTTGATTTTTTCCCTGGATTCATCTCCCAAGCCTCCCGCAACACTCCAAAATTTAGCTTCTTCTTCTGTCCACCTGCGTCCTTCAAGAGTCTCGGTTTGTATATAGGCTTCGGTCGCGACCATATGCATCACAATAGCCCCAATGCTATTGGCCTTTTCATCGAATAAGAAATCTGTTTGTTCCTGATTTAATTCTCGCACTTGTTCGGTAACCAGGTCTTTTATTTCTTCCAGCATATCTACCATAATGCCAATCTGTGGTGTAAACCCTTTTTCGGGGATGATTTGATGTTGGGCATTACCTAAAGTAAACGCTAGAGATAGGACCAATAACGTGAGGAATTTCTTTGAAGCTTTCATAAAAACAGTGATGTTTAGATTAGTACGTGCTATGGATTATTGACTTGTCTTGCCGACAAAGGGCCCAATTTAGTATAACCGCCGCCCAAAACTGAAAATATGGTGTTAAATATATGCCAAGCTTTTATTTGCAAGGATTATAATAAGGGGTTTGGTCAAAAATACCAGGCATAT
>JBFOMC010000079.1:0-9268 GCA_040830565.1 Flavobacteriaceae bacterium | reverse complement strand
TGATGGTTGATGGTTGATGGAAACTAGTCATTAGCAAGATGCTAATATATTGACCTTCTATCTTAGGCTACATTTTCTCTAACTTTATCCTATCTTCGCCTGAAACCCTTTTTGGCTAATGGCGAAGACCAAAACAGCATTTTTTTGTCAGAACTGCGGTACCCAATACGCCAAATGGGTAGGGCAATGCGGCGCCTGTAAGGAATGGAATTCCGTAGTTGAAGAAGTACTTCAAAAAGAAGAGAAGCAACATTGGAAATCTTCTGCTCAAGCCTCAAAAAAACTAGCAAAGCCAGTTCGTCTTACGGAAATTAGTGCCGAAAAAGAACTTAGAGTTAATACCTATGACGCCGAGTTCAACAGGGTTTTAGGTGGGGGGCTCGTTCCTGGCTCTTTAATTTTATTGGGGGGAGAACCCGGTATAGGAAAGAGCACCCTCTTGCTTCAAATTGCCTTAAAGCTTCCTTATAAAACGCTTTATGTTTCCGGAGAAGAGAGTCAGAAACAAATCAAAATGAGAGCGGATAGGATCCATCCTAATAATGAGAGCTGCCTTATTCTTACTGAAACCAGAACCCAGAATATTTTTCAGCAGATACAGGATACATCTCCGGATATCGTAGTAATTGATTCTATCCAAACCCTGCATTCAGATTATATTGAAGCTGCCGCAGGAAGTATTTCCCAAATTCGCGAATGTACGGCTGAACTGATCAAGTTTGCAAAGGAAACCAACACTCCGGTTATACTTATTGGTCATATTACCAAGGATGGCAACATTGCCGGACCAAAAATTCTGGAGCATATGGTAGATACCGTATTGCAGTTTGAGGGAGATCGCAACTATGTCTACAGAATACTGAGGTCTTTAAAAAATAGATTCGGCTCTACCGCAGAATTAGGCATTTATGAAATGCAACCCCGCGGCTTAAGAGAGGTAAACAACCCCTCGGAAGTTCTAATCTCTAAAAATGACGAAGGCCTTAGCGGAACTGCCATTGCGTCTACGGTAGAAGGAATGCGACCCTTGATGATAGAGATTCAGGCCTTGGTAAGCACAGCTGTGTATGGCACCCCACAACGGTCTGCCACAGGCTATAATGCAAAACGCCTTAATATGTTATTGGCCGTCCTCGAAAAACGTGCTGGATTTAAATTAGGCGCTAAAGATGTTTTCCTTAATATCACCGGCGGGATCACCGTAGATGACCCTGCTATTGATTTGGCGGTGGTGGCAGCAATCTTATCCAGCAATGCTGATATCGCTATTGAAAAAGGAGTTTGTTTTGCAGCCGAAATAGGACTGGCCGGGGAAGTGCGCCCTGTTCAAAGGGTGGAGCAGCGAATTATGGAAGCCGAGAAGCTAGGTTTTTCTACCATTTACGTTTCAAAAAACAATAAGATCAGTTTGAACCCTAGAATTATTGTTCATGAGGTGGGGAAAATAGAAGAGGTGGTGAGTAGTTTGTTTGGGTAAGCTTTCAAAAATATTTTACCTTTAGGAAAAACCCAAAAATGAGAACTATTTGTTTCTTGTTCCTTTCTTTAATCGCCCTTACGAGCTGTAAGCAAACCACTGTTGAAAAGGAGCAACCATCCATAACTTCATATTATTTAAGCTTCGAAAACAGAGATGACCAATTCACTGGCGGGATTAAGATGATTCCCATTACCACAGCAAAGGGTTCCTTTAAAGTATGGACCAAACGTGTGGGAAACAATCCAAGCAAGAAAGTCTTACTACTTCACGGAGGGCCCGGAATGACACATGAGTTGTATGAATGTGCCGATGGATATTTTCCACAAGAGGAGATTGAATATATCTATTATGATCAGTTAGGATCTTACTACAGTGATAAACCTGAGGATCTTGATCTTTGGACCACCGAACGTTTTGTTGAGGAAGTAGAGCAGGTACGGAAAGCTCTTGGCTTAGACGCTTCTAATTTTTATTTATTAGGGCAGTCCTGGGGTGGCATATTGGCAATGGAGTATGCACTTAAATACCAGAACAATTTAAAAGGGCTTATTATATCCAACATGATGAGCAGCATTCCGGAATACAATGCCTATGCCCAGAAAGTCCTGGGACCACAATTAGATCCGGAGATCTATAAAGAAATAAAGGCTATAGAAGCAGCAGGAGATTTCGAAAACCCAAAATACGGGGAACTTCTCTTTGAACATTACTACACTCAACACGTTTTGCGCATGCCTCCAGATCAGTGGCCCGAAGCAGTAATGCGAAGCTTAAATCATGCCAATAATCAAGTGTATGTACACATGCAGGGATATAGTGAATTTGGTATTACAGGAGATGCAACATTAAAAGATTGGGATGTAAAAGACAGACTTAAAGAACTGGCTGTGCCCACCTTGGTTATTGGTGCTAAACATGACACTATGGATCCCGCCCACATGGAGTGGATGTCTAAAGAAGTGCAAAACGGTCGTTATCTATTTTGCCCTAACGGAAGTCATCTTTCTCAATACGACGATCAAAAAACCTATTTTAATGGGGTAATCGGTTTTATTAATGATGTTGATACTGATGCTTTTTAGCCTAAAGCCGAATTTCAACTTGCTGCCCCTAAGCTACTGCAACTTCAATACTAACCAATCAACTATTAATTAGTCTTTTGACTGCAAGGAACTTGCGGATACATGCACTATCTTGAACTGGGGAGGGGATTGGTAATCCCCACAGGCTTCTAACGCCTAGGGAGCCGGATTGGGAATGTTGTTATGAATAGCCTCAATTCCCTGTAACACTTCATCACTAAGCTCCAGATCTATACTAGAGATATTTTCCTTAAGCTGTTCCATGTTGGTAGCCCCAATAATATTGCTGGTTACAAAAGGTCTGGATGTTACAAAGGCCAGGGCCATTTGGGCTAGTGATAAATTGTGCTCCTGGGCCAGATCGAAATATTTCTGTGTGGCCCTTTCTGAGTTCTCCCCACTATAACGCTTGTGTGTAGAGAAAAGCGTAACCCGGGCGTTGGCTGGTTTCATCCCTCCCAGATATTTGCCACTGAGCACACCAAAACCAAGAGGGGAATATGCCAGTAATCCTATTTTAGACCTAACAGAGACTTCTGCAAGTCCCACTTCAAAAAGCCTATTCAGTAAGCTATAAGGGTTTTGTATAGTGACTGCCCTGGGCAGGCTTACATGAACTTTACTTTCTTCCAAAAAACGCATGGCACCCCAGGGGGTCTCATTAGAAATCCCAACATGCCTTATTTTCCCCTGGCGGATCAGATCTCTTAAAGTCTCCAAAACCTGATGAATATTATCTTCCCAATGGTCCGAAATATCATGAGAATACCCTCTTTTTCCAAAATAATTGGTATTGCGTTCCGGCCAGTGTAGTTGATAGAGGTCTATGTAATCTGTCTGTAAACGCTCCAGACTTCCTTCAACAGCTTCTATTATAGAAGCTCTGCTAAAACCTGTGGTCCGGATGTATTTGGTAAACTCTGCTTTGCCCGCAATTTTTGTAGCCAAAATAATCTTATCCCTATGACCGCTTTTCTTAAACCAATTCCCAATTATTCTTTCGGTATCGGCGTATCTGTCAGGATGTACAGGGATGGGATACATTTCTGCCGTATCAAAGAAATTAACTCCCTGATCTAGGGCATAATCCATTTGTTCATGGCCTTCCGCTTCAGTATTCTGACGGCCCCAGGTCATGGTCCCCAGACAAATTTTACTTACTTTAATATTCGTATGGGGGAGGTTGGTATAACGCATTGCTTGGATGGATTAATTGGATCATTCAAAGTTAGCAATTCCTGCTTTTCTAAATTAGGTTGAATGGGGATTATTTCTATTCAATTTCAAGCAAAATGGGGCAGTGGTCACTGTGCTTTGCTTCTGAGAGAATAACCGATCTCTTCAATCTTTTCTCAAGGGGTTTACTAACCATTCCATAATCCAAACGCCACCCTTTGTTATTGTTCCTGGCATTTGCCCGGTAACTCCACCAGGTATAGTTATGGGGATTTTTATTAAAATGTCTGAAGCTGTCTATAAAACCGCTATTGATGAAGTTTCCAATCCATTCTCGCTCAACCGGCAAAAATCCCGATACATTCTTGTTGCGAACCGGATCATGAATATCGATAGCTTCATGGCAGATATTGTAATCTCCACAGATGATTAAATTGGGGTGACTTTTTTTGAGTTGATCTATATACTTCTGAAAATCTGCCATGTAGGTGAGTTTGTGTTCTAACCTGGCTAAATTAGATCCGGAGGGTAAATAAAGGCTCATCACAGATACTCCATTAAAATCTGCTCTTAGATTCCGTCCTTCAAAATCCATATAATCTATCCCCGTACCCACTTCAATATGATCTGGTTTCTTTTTGGATAAGATCGCGACCCCGCTGTAACCTTTTTTCTGAGCACTGAACCAGTGGTTATGGGTGTAGCCGGCCTTTTCAAAAACAGCTAGATCTATTTGCTCTTCCAATGCCTTAATTTCTTGCAGGCAAACCACATCCGGATCTGCCGATTGCAACCATTCGATAAAGCCTTTGTTCAAAGCCGCGCGAATACCATTTACGTTGTAGGATACTATTTTCATGTCTCAAAAATAGCGAATGGAAGGCGGCTTAAAAACTTTCTCAGAAATTTTAGAGATTATTCATAAGAAAGGCCATGCCCATAAGGGTATAACGGACTTTTTGAATCATAGGGAACATCCTCCTTTTGTCGTTCTACAGCCTCCCAGGAAGAGGGGAGCTCAAAGGGAAGCTGGCCAGAAGGACGTTGCTCTCCAAAAATCACCTCAACCAAAACCTCATCGCTGGTCCCGAATTCACCGAAGAGCGCTCCACTGGATTCACTAATCTCAGTCAGTATAGCGGGCCGCTCCAAGTTTACAACCACTATGGATGGTTTTTGATCAATCAAATTCAGGATCTCTGTCTTTTCCTCCTCATTGTAGTAGAGTCGTCCCTGATGAAAGAAGCTCTCCAAGAAATATTCGTCTCGCTCATCAAAAGGTGTTCTTATTCTCTTGAGGATCACGTCTGCGTCTTCAGGATCATCTACTAGTTTACCATATTTGTTTAGCGCGTCCGGGGTAAGTAATCCTTCTGCATAGATCTTTGTTCCCTGCGGTAGAGGTAACAAATTGCTATTCTTTAGCAGCACCATTGACTTGGCCTGAGCAGTTTTTCCCTTATCTCGAAATTCTTTTTTACCTGCGATTTTTGTAGCCTTTTCCACATCCACATAAGGGTCATCAAAAAGGCCAAGTTTAAATTTATCGAGCAAAATCCGTTTCACGGAAATATCGATACGTGCCTCATTGATTTCTCCCTCTTTTACCAATTCAACAATAAGTTCTGGCACATTTTCCCCTCCAAATTGATCGCAGCCCGCATCAATCACCTTTTTTACTCTTTGCTTATAGGATAATTCTTCTACACCCCAAGCACGACCTTCTCCCATTTTGGTATCTGTTATAATATTCCAATCTGTGCAGACCACCCCATTAAAATTTAGTGAGTCTCTTAGGAGGGTTGTTATCACTTCCTTGTTGAAACCAAATGCCACATTTTCGCTTGTTTGGTCTACGGGAATACCATAATATGGCATTATTTGAGCAGTATTCGCCTCAAAGGCACCTTCTGTAAATGGAATTATGTGGTAGTCAAAATTATCTCCCGGATATACCTGGTTCTTTCCATACGGAAAATGCGCGTCCTCTCCATTTTCCTGGGGACCTCCGCCAGAAAAATGCTTGGTCATACAGGCTACGCTCGTAGTGCCCAGTGAATCTCCCTGAAAGCCAAGAACGTATGCTTTTGTCATCACTGCGGAGAGATGGGCATCCTCCCCGAAAGTACCATTTGTTCTCCCCCATCGCGGTTCAGTTGCCAAATCGGCCATGGGATGCAAGGCCAACCGAAGACCTACCGCAGTGTATTCTTGCCTTGCAATATCCCCAAACTCTCTCACTAAAAGGGTATCTCTGGTAGCCGCCAGTCCCAAAGAACTAGGCCATTGGGAAAAGGATGGTGTATAAAGAGATGCCCCCGGGTTGTTCTCGGTGCCATGCCTGGGGTCCGTGGCCAAAGTTATGGGAATTCCCAGTCTTGTTCTTTCGGCCATCTTTTGAACAGCATTGTTGTATTTGGCATAATTAGCAGCATCTAATGTTGCCAGAATGTTGAAACTGTTCATTTTCTTTCGGGCAATCATCTCAGAATTGGAGGGTAGCATAAACGACATAATGATGTTGATGGGGTCTGACGATAAAACCGGCTTCTCCATAGGTTCTCCATCTGGGGTGGTTCCAATCATAGTAACAAACATAACCCCTGCCTTCTCCTCCAGATTCATTTGTCTGACCAAATCTGATACACGATCCTCCGGAGATGCATTCCGATCCTCGTAAACATCTAATTTTCCATTTTTGTTGAGGTCTCTGTACTTAAAGCCATTGTGGGTCAAAGCAGGTGCCTCCTCTCCCAACAAAGCCATATTTTCTTTAGAATCGCTAGACATCTTGAGGTAAACAACCAAAAAGCCAATTAGAACGATTCCCAGAAGGGACAGTAGGGTATATTTTAGGATTTTTAAAAACTTTCTCATTATTTTATTATTTTGACACAATAATACGAAAAATAGTTAATGTATCAAATTAATACAATAAGCATTATATTTGTTTATGTCCAAAAAAATCCCTGAGTCCGAGGAAGAATTTGAACGTCAGTTTGAGACCTATCTTCCCGGACATTCTATTGATTGTGTCATCTTTGGTTACAAGGATCAAGAGCTTAAGATACTCCTGCTTCAATGGAAATATCAAAAGACATGGTCGCTTCCCGGTGGCTTTATCCGGAAAGATGAAGATATGGACAGCGCGGCTATAAGGGTACTTCTCGAAAGAACGGGACTTCAATCCGTTTTTTTAAGCCAGTTCCATACTTTTGGAAGCTTACAACGTTCGCAGATCAATGCAGAAGAAAACGCCAAGCGTCTAAAGTTTTTCAAAGAATCAAAGATTTACAATTCCAAGGTTATCAATTGGCTAAAGAACAGATTTATCACCACAGGTTATTTTGCTCTTGTTGATCTAGACAAAACAAAACCAGAACCGGATTTTTTAAGCGAAAAATGCGAATGGAAATCATTGAAAGATATGCCTCGTCTAATTATGGACCACGGGGATATTGTACTAAAGGCCCATGAGCATCTTCGCATCCAACTAAACTATATCCCGATTGGCATGTCGCTTTTACCTCAAAAATTCACCATCCTGGATCTTCAAAAACTATATGAAGCCATTCTTCAAAAAAAGTTAGAAAGGAGCAATTTTCAACGTAAAGTGCTAAAGCTCGGTATTCTTAACCGGCATGAAAAGCTCATGACTGGTGCCGCCCATAAGGCCCCTTACCTCTATAGTTTTAACAAGAAGGTATACGAAACCCTCATTAAGGAAGGTATCGGTTTTTCATTTTAGCGGGTACTCTTAGGCAATAAAACAATTGCGAATTGGGTTTTCATTGCTTTTTTGGAACGGATTTTGATTCATCCTCTTCATTAAATTCCAAACTATGAAAAATGCGGTATTAATGCTCTTTCTTATGGGTAGCATGGCCTTAAGTGCCCAGGCTTATCCAGTCTTTGGCGGCAATCAGGAGTTGAAATTCAACATTGGTTTGTTTTTAGCTACCACTACGGTAGAAGGTTCGTATGAATATTACCTTAGTGAAGACACCAGTTTTGGAGGAACTGTCTATTTTGATAATGATGGGACAGACTACAACGGGAACTTTGGAATTGGCCCCAACTTTAGAGCGTATTTTGGATATGGGCCTCGCAGTGGGTTTTTCGCTGAGGCCTTCGGCCTATATTATACGGGAGAAGACCTTGTACCTTCTAACAATCTCGGGCAACGAAATAACGACTACAATACTGTAGCCCTGGGCCTGGGTATTGGGAACAAATGGGTGACCAGAAGTCAGAAATTCACTTTGGAATTCAGCGGAGGTTTCGGCCGGAATGTCAACCCCGAAGAATTTCAAGATAGTTTTGTCTATAGAGCCGGACTTTCCATTGGCTTTAGATTTTAATCAAGTAATACTTTTTCGGAATACAATTTGATGTGTATTTTCACATCCAAAAAATTCAAACCAAATGAAACAAATACTAACCGCCCTATTTATCAGCCTTTTCTGCATCTCAACACTTCAGGCACAAGAAACCGATGACATGGATCAGGCCAGAAGCGAAATTAAGATCAATGCAACCAATTTGATCGCATTTACTTTTATCGACAGTTCATACGAATATTTGCTAAATGAAGAGGCTTCGCTTGGGGTAGGTTTGTTATTTAATGTTGGTAACGACAATGAAATTCTGGATTATTACAGAAGTTTCTCGCTTACCCCTTACTACCGCCAATATTTTTCGAACAAGTTTGCCAAAGGATTTTTTGTGGAAGGATTTGGGATGCTGAATTCGGGAAAGGAAGAGATCTATATTTTCATGCCTAATGGGGTTGACACCTATAGAGAAGAAAATTACACGGATTTCGCTTTGGGAATTTCAGCTGGGGGAAAGTTTGTAACGCCACGAGGTTTTGTTGCAGAGATCTACTTGGGCGTTGGAAGGAATCTGCTAGGCTCGGACTTTGCACCTGAGGTTGTCGGACGTGGAGGTATTGCACTTGGATATCGCTTTTAATGTTTATTTTTGGGCCTCATATGTCGTGAATGAAGGGGTATCCATTTTTCCTACTACTACTTTTTGGTCTATCAAATATGTTGGCGCAAGAGATTCAACAGGACTCTGTGACCAATTTAGACGAAGTCATTATTATTGATTTTGGAAAGCGAAGCAAAGCCACCGGAATTACTCCGGGCAATCTAATACGAGGAAAGTTCTTCCAAAACCAGAGTCCCATAGACTTTGCTTCTACAATAAATCAAATTGCCGGGGTGCATATGTTCTCCGGAGCATTGAATACCAACAGGATTACAATACGAGGAGTAGGGGCCAGAACGCCTTTCGGAACAGATAAGCTTCGCTTGTACTACAATGATATTCCGGTAACCAACGGTACAGGGTTTTCCACCATAGAGGCCTTTGATTTAGAAAATCTCAATGCCATCGAAATTATCAAAGGACCTAAGGCCACGGCTTTTGGCACTAATCTTGGCGGAGCCATGCTCTTAAGGACTAAAGACGTTTCCGAAACGGAAAACGGCCTAACAAATCACTTCACTCTTGGTTCCTATGG
>JBFOMC010000078.1:0-10461 GCA_040830565.1 Flavobacteriaceae bacterium | reverse complement strand
ATGCCATTTGGCACGGCTTAAGGCACAAAGAAGAAACCCATAAGGGCAAAATCTCAATCGCCATTGAACAGATAGGGAACCGGCTTATAGGCAAAATTGAGGATAATGGTGTTGGCCGTGAAAAGGCGCTTCAATTACAACAGAAGGCAGTATACAAAAACAAGTCGATGGGTCTTAAAATTACGGAGGACCGGCTAAAGCTGCTCAGTAATGGAATAAAGGAACAACTTGTAAAGATTACCGATCTAAAAGATAAAACCGGAAATCCCTCAGGCACTTTGGTTGAGGTTTTTGTACCCCTTTCATAAGATGAAGATCAGAGCTATAATCATAGACGATGAATCACACGGCCGTAAAGCCCTGTACAGAGCCCTTAGTGAGCATTGTCATGAGGTGGAAATTCTGGAAATGTGCGAAACTGCCGAAAAGGGCATTAAAAAAATTAAAGAACTACAGCCCGACTTGGTTTTTTTAGATATTCAAATGCCAAAACTTACGGGATTTGATGTCCTAAAAGCCCTTGCTCCTATAAATTTCGAAATCATTTTTGTCACCTCATTTGATCAGTATGCCATAAAAGCTATAAAATTTAGTGCTCTCGATTATTTACTGAAACCCCTGGATATTGATGACCTGATTGAAGCCGTACAAAGAGCAAAGCATCAAATAGGAAAAGAAAATGGTTCTCATCGCTATTTGTCTGTTCTTAACAATATCAATCACAGCTCTGGCAAAATAGAACAACTGGCAGTTCCCACCCTTGATGGTATTGATTTCTACAAAGTTGAGGACATTATATATTGCGACGCAGATGGGCACTATACCACCCTCTATCTCAGAGGAGGCCGTCAGGAACTTGTTTCCAAAACACTTAAAGATTTTGAAAATCTTCTTTCCGAATCTGGGTTTTTCAGGGTTCATAATTCCTCATTGATCAATATACGACACATCCAAAAATACGTTCGGGGTGATGGGGGTTATCTGGTTTTAACCGAAGATCATCATGTCACCGTTTCCCGTCGTAGAAAGGAGGCATTTTTGGCAAAATTGAACAAAGTTTAAGCTCAATTTACCCCTCTTTAAGACATCTTCTAACCCTTCCACCACCTATTTACCCGAAACCTCCAATTAGGTACTGTACCTGACCATCTGTTTATTATACCCCTGGAAGCCCGTCAAGTACCCCTACATTTAAAGCACGAAAGTTCCTCCCGGGTGTCTTTCCTCTTCAGTCATCATTGATAGGTCTGGACACAAAAATCAAAAATGCTTCAATTTTAATTTTTATGTTATGAACAGATCAAATGTATTGCTGCATCGACTTTTCTGGGAATTGACCTTTATCGTATTACTGGGCCTATTGCTTACCGTATCCTGCAGCAAGGATGATGGCCCGCCCCCGGAGAACCAGGAACAACCTCAGGAGAACAACCAGGACGGTCAGGGCGAGGATCCTGAGGAGCAGGTGCAGGAAGCGGCCGACTACCAAACCCTAAAAGCGCTGTATGATGCCAACCCCAACAATTCACTTAACTGGGATCTTAACGATAAAAGCATGCAGAGTTGGGCGCGGGTTACCCAACAAAATGGCTACGTAGTTGAACTAGACCTCACCGGAAAGAACCTCAGTACCATCCCGTCAGAAATTGGGAATCTCAGTAAACTGACAGAGATAACTATTGCAAGCAATAGCCTTGGTGAATTGCCTCCAGAATTTGGAGATTTGGATGGTCTCAGCTATTTGAATCTCGAGAGCAATTCACTAACTGCGCTTCCAGAAGAACTGGGCAAGCTGGTGAACCTTACTTTTCTCCATTTGGGCAGCAATTTGCTAGAATCCTTACCCACCCAATTAACGAAGCTCGATCAATTAAAAACCTTGATCGCCCATAACAATTCGCTTACCGCATTACCCGCCGGAATGGGAAAATTATCCGTCCTTGAGGTCCTGGACCTAACCCAGAATTTACTGGAAAGCGTACCTCCCGAAATTGGGGATTTAAAGACGCTTACCAACCTGAACCTCGATGACAACAGGCTTGATGAAATTCCATGGGAGTACGGAAAATTGGAAAACCTGAAATTCCTTTCATTAGAAAATAACAGCATCTTCCAGCTGCCTGGCGAGGTTTGCTATTTGGAAGGCAGCGGGACTAGCATCAGTAAAGACGGTAATGTAATATGCAACTTTGTAGGCGCCAACTACCGAGCCTTGGTAGCACTTTACGATGCCAATCCCGGAAACGGGCTAAACTGGGATCTCTCTGATACCTTCATGCAAGGCTGGAACAATGTGTATTTATTTCCTGATGGGACTGTAGAAAGAATAAGCATGTACAGCGAGAATATTTCCAATCTCCCACCTGAAATAGGAAATTTGCGCTCGCTAAGAGTTCTTACCATAGAAGATAATACCTTAGAGGTACTACCTAAAGAAATAGGGCTGCTGACAAATTTAGAAGAGTTGAACGTTGGATATAATCAACTAAAGGAACTGCCCAATGAAATAGGAAACCTGGAAAACCTTAACTATTTGGATACTCAGGAAAATCAGTTAAAAACGCTTCCATCTCAAATAAGGAATTTACAAAAACTAGAGTACCTGTATGCCAACGAAAATCAGATACAATTTATCCCTCCCGAAATAGGCACTCTTACTTCTCTTGTTACCCTTGATCTCGATCAAAACGAGATCAAGGAAATCCCGCCTGATCTTAGCAAGTTGCCACTACTCGAACATTTGGACCTTTCCGTGAACAATGTTCAACACATCCCAGAAGATCTGGGTAATCTGGTAAATCTGAGATACCTATTTCTAAATGATAATGCAATAGCAGAGATCCCCCAAAGCTTTGGCAATCTCATGGACCTTATAACTCTCAGTCTGGAAGAGAATCTTTTTGAAAGTATTCCTCAAGAGGTCTGTAATCTTGAAAAAACTGGGACAACTATCACCGTGGATCCCGATGTAAAATGTGAGTAATTAGATTCTGTCCGGCACCCCGGAGTTCCCCCCGGAATCTTTTTAGAAAACCCTTAAAGTTCAATCTTAAATTTTAAAACAATGTACACAAAAACAAAGACCAAAAAGATTTGGCAGACATTCATGAAATGCTTTATGCTAATGACCATTCTGGGGGGAGCAGTGGTAATGATATCCGCTTGCGAGAAAGATATAGAAATGCCCAAAGAAGAACGTCAGCAACAAGATCCTGATGGGGAGGATCCAGACCAGGAAGAACCTAAGGATTCCGTGCCGGATACCGATAACGAAATCGACTCTGATGTGTTGGCCGAATATTTGGTGCTTAAAGACGCTTCAAAAATAACGGGAAACCTACCTTCGGCAACTGACGGAGGCCTAAAAATTGATGTCGCAGATACCATTTATTTGATTAAAGGATATCCTCTAGGTAATAGAATACGCTTTAAACATGATGCCTCACAAACAGTGCAGGGGTTCAACATTTATGTGGGCAGTGCTTCATACTATTTTGATGTCCCCAAAGAACCTAATGAGGATTATACTCCCCCTCAGGAGAGTGACACTACCTCAGTACTGGTGTTAGACCTGGATATTCCGGTAGATGAGGGTGTGGATTATCCATTTTCTACGGAGATAATCATTCAGCCAAACGATGGAGCCGGCAATCCGCTTGACGAGTTTGAAAGGGTCATTACAGTTGAAGATCCTGAAGATCCTAATGGTGTTTGTAATTCTATCATGCAGCCTTTTGAAGGGATAGATACCCCCCCGCGCTGGAGGTGGGACCAAACCTTTTGGGAGCAAAACGGGGTGATAATAAAAGCCTGGGCACCTAACCGCAAACAAAGAATTAACACCTATGGATGGGGTTGCTGCAACAATGCTACCCAGAGGAGCCTTACCATAAACGACAGTCCGGTATGCAGCGCATTGATTACAGATAGTACTGCTACCGCTAGTGGCAATTTGGTTGAAGTACAGCTCGATGTTGATGATTGGGTAGTCCGGCTTGAGGAATACATGTGGTTCTTTGACAACGGGGTGTTTGACCTGCAAGGTATCGAAGATAAAAGGCAGTACTTCCCTAGCCTCACTAACTTTTGCACAGCTGAAGTAGGATATGACCTATCTACACAGGTATATGGAGCACCAACTGACACTCCCGTGGGAACCCATGATTTTTCACCCGGGGCATCACACATCAATCTCGACCTTCGCAATTGGCAAGGCCCCTACAGATTACCTCGAAGTGTAAATATTGTTTATACCTGTCATGTTTTACTCCTCATTGACGAAGACATAGAGGGCTATGATACATTTATATACAGATATGAGGACTACACGACGGCCCTACCGGAATTTCACGAATAGGTATTTTCCACAGTATTAATAAAAATGCCCTCTAAAAAAGGGCATTTTTTTGTCCTTGTCTTTCTTCTTAATAAACAGTTGATAGAAAGAACTTTTTTTACTTCACTTTCGTAACAATCAGCCGGAAAACGCATCTTTATGTTGATATATACCGTCAATATGCCCATAAAGTACTTTAGAACTCTCTTCTTTTTATGGTTATTCCTATTTGCTACAATTAGCATGTATGGACAACATTCGGAACCTGGCGAAGCTTCCAAAAAAACTATACAAGAGTACATTCTCGGAAGCCACTCGAGTGCTCAGAACTGGTTAGAAAAAAATAAGGTCCCGGCTATAGGAATAGTAATAATCAAAGAGGGACAGGTGGTCAAAAAGGAAGTCTTTGGTAATCTCAAAAAAGGCAAGCCGGCACCGGAAAATACCATTTTTAATGTAGCCTCCTTAACCAAACCCATAGTCACCTTGTTGACTTTAAAATTAGTTAGTCACGGTTCATGGTCATTAGATGAGCCTATTTATCACTATTGGGTCGACCCGGACGTAGCACATGACTCCCTTAATAAAAAACTAACAACACGCCATATTCTGACACATCAGACAGGGTTTACGAATTGGCGTAAAAATCACCAAAGCGGAAAACTGACCTTTGATTTTGAGCCCGGAAGTCGATACCAATATTCCGGAGAAGGGTTTGAATATTTAAGGAAGGCGTTAGAATCAAAGTTCGCCATGAGCCTTGAAAATCTAGCAGACTCCTTGGTTTTCAGACCACTTAACATGAAGGATTCCTACTTCACCTGGAAAGACGACTCCTTGAGCTCAAGGTATGCGGTAAACCACGATAAAGACGGAATTGCTCTTGAAACTTTTAAACCAAAAGCAGCCAACGCCGCTAATAATCTATTAACGACGATTGAGGATTATGCAAATTTTGTTCTCCATGTTTTAGACGGAGGAGGGTTATCTCCAACAGTTTTTCAGGAAATGAAAAGTCGCCAGGTAAAGACTCCCTATGAGTCCTATTTCGGACTAGGATGGGAAATTATACCCGATTGGGGTGGAGAAGAAGTTCTGATGCATTCCGGCGGAAACCCAGGAGTTAGCACCTTGGCAATGTTATTTCCCAAAACCAAAAGAGGGTTATTAATTTTTTCAAACAGTAATAATGGCGGGTTCCCTGTCTGGAGAGAAATCATTAACCAAAGTTTGGATTAAGTCTTCAGCCATAACATTCAGAACATTCAGTTTGTGTAGGGGGTATCTAAAAAATCAGGGATATACCCGATAACAATCATCAGGATCTCCTGTGGGCGGGCAATAGGACGCCTTACAAGCGCTTCCCTGTTTTTCTCTCGCAATTTCAATGCACTTCGCCTCTGTCACAAATGGATGGTTGGTTTGAACAAAAGGCTGACTAGTACCAAAGCCTCCGCAGCTAATGCTACAATTCCCTCCCTCCTCATCTGAGGAACAAGAAAAGTTAGCCATCAAAACTACAAGTGTCACAGCAAGCAACCGAAAGAATGATTTCATATATTCCTTATTTAAATTCTTCTTAGCCCTTTTCTATTTCAACATACAAGAGGCTGGCTCTAGCAAATTCGCCTGGAAATTCTCGTTAAGGATCTCGTAGTCAAAAAACGTTCCCAGCTCATCTCTGCTACTTTTTTCTTCTGAAACTTTGTCTGAGGTAAAGTATACCTTTATATATTGTATGTGATTGGTTGCAAGTTGTTGTAGCTGCTCCTCACTTACTTTATAAAAAGGCCTGTTAATTTCTGTGGTGGCCGGGAGATTAAACTTCCCAGGTTGGTCCTTATCAGGATAGAGCGTAATTAGACTTTTATCTCTCAGTTGAAAAACCAATGGATTGTCTTGCATAATATGTATCCTTCTGCCTAACTCTCTAACCAACTGCAGTCTCAAATAATAGCCCTTATCTGACTTCACCAAATTGGCACTTGCAGCCTGACTGAATTTTGAGAATAGCGGTTGTACTTTAGACGCCTTAATAATTTTTTCCTCCTTAAGATATTTGGCAGCTTTTCTGGCCATTTTTGAAGACTCTTTGCACTTCTGTCCCACACAAACCGCGGAAACCAGGCACAAGGCAAGAGCTACTTTTAATTGTAATCTGTTCATATTCCTAATCTTATCTTTACCCCAATATTTCTAAACTCAGAATCTGGGCTAACTTGTAGCGATGCGTTACTTCCCACGAACTTTCCGTTGGAATAGAATAACTTCCATTTCGGAAATAGCAGCCCTACCACCGCCCCAATTGCCACACCAACAGCGGTATAACTCAGGTAAAATCCCGTATCCTTTTCTGTTTCAATCCCAAGTGGATCTGGTTGCAGATCTACCAAAAGAGCGGTAAGAGCTAAGGTTCCTCCTCCAAACAAGGCCCCTTCCAAAACATAACTCCCCTTTGGCACCCTTACGAGCTCTATGGAGGAAAGCGGTAGATTTTGCGTTGTTTTGGAATTGACGTTAAAAAAAGAAACTTCCTGTTCCTTTATGGTCATCTTAGAAGCCTTAACGATGCTATAATCGCTCAAATAGAGTCGGGCTCTTTTAAAAGTGCCTATATCTGCCTGTTGTGCCCAGGCCGTAGCAGAACATAAGAGCACAAAGAGGAGGTAAAACAGCTTTTTCATAGTGTGGTTTCTTAACCAGAACACCTTAAAAGGTAAAAATCCCTGACCGTATAAAATGCAGGGTAACCACAGCCGTATCTATGATCGGTTCTTTGGAAAATCAAAGGCCGGTGGGCACCTTTTTATCGGAAATTGTTCTGAGGGTCAATCTATGCTTTAACAAAGTTATGCTTGGCCAGTACGGCCTAGCTGCAGAAATGTTGCAATCTTGAGTACTATTGTGTCAATAGGGGTAAAAAATGATAGGGCTTACCCTAGGTACTGTGAAGGAGGGCACCCAAAGGTTTCTTTAAAACATCTGGAAAAATACCCCACATTATCAAAACCCACCTTATAAGAAATTTCGGCGACTGTGCCGGCCTTCCCTTTTAAAAGTTGTGCTGCTCTTTTGAGGCGGATTAAACGTATGAACTCTGTAGTGGAACATCCGGTAAGTGTTTTTAATTTGCGATGAAGTTGTGACCTGCTCATATACATTTCATTTATGAACATCTCAACACCAAAGCTTGAGTCTTCCATGTATTTTTCTACAATTTCCACGGCCCTTTCCAGCAGCTTTTGATTTCTAGATACTACTCCTACTTTTTTCAGCTGCAAAACCGGTTCAGCACCACCGTTTATTGTGAAGATCTCCGGTGCTCTCAGGTCATTTTCCAAATCTCGTATTCTCTCCTCAAATTGTATCCTACTTTTCTTGATTCGCCTGTGATGTCTGACACCAAACATCAAAATCGCCAGTAGCGTTAAGCCGTAAGCCAGGTACGCCCAGTTGGTTAACCAGATAGGCTTAGATATAGTAATTGCCAACACAGTCTCTTTACTTTCGTCATTTACTACCCTGAGATGCAACTTATAACTCCCCGGCTTTAAATTAGCCAGTGTTATTGTCTGTCTTTTTCCCAGACCCTTCCAATGCTCATCTAATCCTTCTAACCAATATTCGTAATCATTGTCTGCTGCAGAGGAATAATTAAGTTCAGAAAATTTTAGACGAAAAGTATTTTGGTGATAGGGAAGCTCAAGTTGTTTAATCTGAGATAGATGTTTCTCTAATTGCAGCCTGGTCCCTAAAGGATCTTTTTTATCCAAAAGACGAAAATCTGTAAGGACAATATTGTGGGTATTTCTGGCACTACTGATCGAATCAGGATAAAAAGCATTTAATCCGTTAATACCTCCAAAGAAAAATTCACCTGAAGCACTTTTATAATATGCTCCGGCGTTAAATTCGTTACTCTGAATCCCATGGATTTCATTAAAATAGGTGATTTCTTTTGTACTAGGATCAAGACGCCCCAAACCGCTATTGCTGGAGAACCAGACAAAGTCGTGCTCATCAATTAGAACGCCATAAATAACATCGTTCTGTAATCCGTTACTGGTGTTATGGCGATAAAAAGTCTGGCTATCTCTGTTAAGCACATGTAGTCCGCCTCCGTAGGTGCCTACCCATAGTCCTCCCCTTTTATCCTCTGCCATACTGGTGACATAATTGTGAGCAAGGGATAATGAATCTGTTGCATCTGCCAGGTATTGAATAATTTTCCCGGAGTTGGGATCGAGCGAATTAAGACCTTCCTGCGTCCCAATCCAGAGCATACCGCTGGCATCAAAAAACAAATTGTTTACAGCACTTGAACTTAGACTATTTAAATCGCCTTTTTTGTTAACATACCTTAGATGTTGCTGAGTTTTTGGGGAATATTTCCAAAGCCCGTTGGCACCGATCCAGATATTCCCTTTATCATCGCCTATCAAGGCACGCACCTGTCCTATAGAATCTGTACGTCCGGGAAAGCGGTATAAACGCTCAGAATTCTGTGATTGCCCACTAAAGCGTATCAGTCCATTAAGCCAGGTTCCTGCCCAAACCGTACCGTTCTTATCTTCGCACAGTGTGCGTACAGTGTTTAGGGCAGCAGTGGCTTCCTTCTCCCAAGGCTGGCTGTGCCTGATAAGCTTTCCTGATTTTCTCTTAAATCTATCCAACCCGCCATGTGTTCCAACCCACAAATTCTTCTTGCTATCCAACAAAACAGATCTGACGGAGTTCTCACTAAGACCATCAGGGGTTCCCGGATGGTGTTTGTAATGTTCAAAGCTCGGAACACCTCCATCATACATATTTATTCCTCCTCCGTAGGTTCCTACCCAAAGAATTTTCTGATCATCGAGAAAAAGTGATTTAACGGAATTTGAATTTAAACTGGTACTCGCTCCAGCATCCGAGTTGAAGGCTTGAAACTCTTCAGTCTGTCTATCAAATTTAATAAGGCCTCCACTACTTGTGCCTAACCAAAGGATGCTTCCCTCGCCTTCAATAAGGCTTAAAACAGAGTTTCGGCTATCGCGAATTTCCTCGGTCTCATAAAACTTAAACCTGCGCCATTCTTTTGTTTTAATATGAATCCGCATAAGGCCATTGGCTGTTCCAAGATAAGCGTATGGGAGATCAAGAAGTAAGGCTCCGTGAAAAGCCGACTTTAAAACCTTTTCAAAATACACCTCTTCTAATTCATAACTGCCTAGCTCAAGAGCCAAAAGTTGGGTTTCGCCCAAAACCCAAAGCCTATCGTTCTCATCTAGGACCATATCTAAAACTTCATTTTCAGAAGGGTCAAGCAAAGAACCAGCTGGCTCGAAAACTCTTTTTTTCATATCAAACCAGTAAAGCCCGTCTCCGGTACCGGCTAACAGCCTGTCCTTAGCTATAATTTTTAGCGTACGGATCCGGTTTTTTCCAGACTGAGAAGATGTTGAGTCTTTATTGTAGAATGTGGTAAACACTTCTCTTCTGGAATTGAAATAATTCAGCCCATTCTCTGTACCTATCCAAAAAATTCCCTCTCCCTGTTCTACAATGGCGGTAATTTTACCGCTAGATATGCTATTGATTTTGTTCGGAACCGGGCTATAAATGCTAAACTCTGTCCCGTCGTATTTATTAAGTCCGTCTTCTGTCCCAAACCACATAAACCCCTCACTATCTTTCAAAATACAGGTTATGGAAGACTGTGATAATCCATTCTCGAGGGTAAGATGATTGAATTTAGGCGAAGTATTTTGGCCAACAATTAGAAGGGGAAACAACAAATAAACATAAATGGCTACTTTCTGTTTCATTCTACCTCTACTTAAACATCTTTTATATTGCTTGGCACTTAAAGGTAGAAATTAATTTCTGGGATCGACATATTTCAAAGATATGTTCAATGCTGTGGCCATTAGAGGTATTAGTCGATTTTTGTACCTTACTTCAAAACTGGCCTAATAGGTCTCCTTTTATAGCTATAAAGAATGCATTCCTATCCACGAGAATATTTTTATAAAAAAATTGTTGCTGCAAAACGCTATATAGACCAGCATTATGCTGAGGCTATAGACGTGGAAAATATTGCAAGTGAAGCCTGTTTTTCTAAATTTGATTTCATCCGGCAGTTT
>JBFOMC010000077.1:0-6974 GCA_040830565.1 Flavobacteriaceae bacterium | reverse complement strand
TTGTTTGATCTGGCACTTGAGCTATGCCGATGGTCTTGAGGGACTAGAAGGCGGCAACAATATCAGTGATCTCTATGGATGTTATGATCTATCGGATGACTATGTACGTGTAGTTAGAAACGAAGCGGTAATGGTAGAAGGTGGAACCTTAAGTGAAGATCCTTTTACATTCTGTGTAGGCGATGGAGAGGCAGATCATGTCTCTAAGGTAAGTGTAGAAGGTGCATCAGGACCAAACTCTCAGTGGGTAGTTACTGATGAGGAAGGGACGATCCTTGGTCTACCCCCAACTCCTGAGGCAGTAAACTTTGATGGCGCCGGTCCGGGGATCTGTTTGATCTGGCACTTGAGCTATGCTGATGGTCTGGAAGGATTAGAAGGGGGCAACAATATCGGCGACCTCTCAGGAACTTATGATTTCTCGGATGATAATGTACGAGTGTATCGCAATCAGCCTGAAGGAGGAGAAGTCACCGGAGGTCCATATGAATTTACCGTTGGTGATGGCGAGGCCGACAATGTCTCCAGTGTAATGGTCAGTGGCAACAGTGGCGCTAACTCTCAGTGGGTAGTTACTGATGAGGAAGGAACTATTCTTGGACTACCACCAAGTCCTGAGGCTGTCAACTTTGACGGTGCAGGTCCCGGAGTTTGTTTGATCTGGCACTTGAGCTATGCCGATGGTCTTGAGGGACTAGAAGTTGAGAACAATGTAAGTGATCTCTATGGCTGCTATGATTTTTCAGATGAATATGTTCGTGTAGAGCGTATAGATGCGGCGGCCGGAAAAAGTTCTGTTACTGTATTCCCCTTGCCCGCTAAAGATGTTATCAATCTATCAATGGATGTACCGGCAGGGAAAAAGATCGGGGTTAGACTCTTTGATCTTGCCGGAAACGATATAACCAGTAGCACCGAAAGGGTGAATGAAAAAACCATAAACGTACAAAGGGTGCCTTCTGGACTTTATTTTATGACCATTAACGACGGTTCCGGGAAGCGGGTTACCAAAAAGGTAATTATACAATAATCATCAATTCGATCATTTCCGCTTCAAAAGCCCTGGTCATCAACTGATGCCGGGGCTTTTCTTTTGAGGTTTTTTCACTGCGATAAGACATCACAGCTTTGAATAGCTTGTTGCCAAAAAGTTTATGTCTTTGTGATAAATACGTTATCTCATCTCCCTTAGTTTGTGTTGTTAAACCTAAAAAAAATAATATGAAAAGAATGAAGAGTGTTATAAGTGCAGTTTTACTGGTTTTTATTTTGGCTGCATGCGATAACGATAGTGATGATCCACAGCCCACAACGGCCAATTTGGAGTTAAACTTAAATGGTTTGGAAGATCTGGGCGCAGACTATGTTTATGAAGGTTGGATCATTGTAAATGGAGCCCCGGTAAGTACAGGGACTTTTACAGTTGACGGGAATGGTAATTTATCTGCGACCTCTTTCCAGGTAGATGCAACCGCTCTTAGCACGGCGACCACTTTTGTACTTACTATAGAACCGACAAATGACCCGGATCCTGCTCCTGCGGCTACGAAATTGCTTTCAGGGGATTTTGCTGCAAACACTGCTGAAGTCACGATAAATGATCAGGTTGGAGATTTCGCTAATGCATCAGGAACCTTTTTCTTGAGAACACCAACCGATGAAGCAGACGGTGTTAATAATGGAAATGATATCTATGGTGTTTGGTTTGGAACTCCCGGGATGCCTCCAACTCCAAGTTTGGAGCTACCTGAATTACCAGACGGGTGGATTTATGAAGGTTGGGTTGTCGTAGATGGATTCGGTCCCCTGACTACAGGACAATTTGAGGATGCCTCAGCGCAAGTTGCGGATCTAAGCGCTCCATTTAGTGAGGTAAATCCTGGCCCACCGATCCCGGGGGAAGACTTTTTTCTCAATGCGCCAAATGGCGTGGATTTTCCTTTAGATATCAGAGGCAGGACCATAGTGGTTTCTGTAGAACCTGTGCCAGACAATAGTCCAGCCCCCTTCCTGCTTAAGCCCTTAGTAGGTGTTTCCGGACAGGAAACAGCTCCTGCGACTCATGATTTAAGTCTTAATGCTGCATCTTTTCCTAGCGGACAGGTACAGCGATAGTGATAAAATATCCCGAAAGGGATTGTTTGTTGTTAGTTCGATGAAAAAGACCCCGGAATTCTTTCTCGGGGTCTTTTGTTTTGCCATAGCACAAGAGCGTATGTTTTACCAGGAATCTATATTCTCATTGATGCTATCAAAATTATAATCACCTACTTCGAGTTTTCGATGAAAGAAAGTGATTATGGTCAAAAAAAGCAGCGCTAACTGCAGTATTAGAATTAAAATGCCGACAGGCATAAAAGTGCCCGGCATAATGTGATTTTCAAAATCGTTATAGGTGTTTAATATGAAAATGGTTTCAAACATCTTGAAGACATATACCAACACAATGGGGTACATTGCGTACTCCAGATTGCGCATTTTAGGATCCGTAAGTTCTTGTTCTGTAATTTTAAACCAAAGCACGTATAGAAAGATAAAATGTACTACGGTCAGTAGCGGAAAAATGTAGTTGTCTGGTTTTAATAAATAGAACTTATTTGAGTATAAACCATAAAAGTTTAAAATAATCAATAGGACAAGAACACCTATTGATAGCGCCAAGCACCTTTTCCAGGAAATAAAATGCAAAACAGATTTCATATAAGTAGGTTTCAAGGCTTTGGGGACCTTTTGAGATTCTGATTTAAAACGTGCTCCTTTAGGGGTTATTTTAATTTAATCGATGAACAGCATCTAATGTTGAGTAACCCTTAAAAGCTGTTGTGAAATGCAAAATTCCTAAGCTTCGAATTGATGGGGTACTAATATTTTTGAGGGCTAATTCGTTTAAGAGGATATCTCCTAAAGTAGGTAAGACTGCGCCATAGCCATTCAAACGGCCCGTAATGATATTTTTGTAACCACCATGTACTCCAGACCATTTGCAAAGCAATAATTAGAAATGCAATAAGAAAGGTATAGATGTTTCTAAGTTCTCCTAAATAACCCATACCCCAACCGTATAGCAGGGCTGTACCTATAATGCTCTGAAGCACATAGTTGCTTAGAGCCATTCTTCCGTAAGGAGCGAACTTCAATAACCACCTTTTTCCCTTCTTCGTTTTGAAGGCCATTACAAAAAGGGAAATCAGAATAAAAGTCATCGCAATATTGTTGATATCAATTGCTGTAAGTGCGAACATGGCTAACCAATTGTCAAAACTTACTTCTGGTCCCAATTGAGCAAAAAGTACGGCTCCAAGACCTATGCTTATAAAAAATAGGACTACGGACCAGATCAGCACTTTCTTTACGGATTTCATATGATCTATAAAATTCCGGAAGAATTCTAGTCGGCCTACAAACAAACCAAGCAGGAAAAACCCGAAGGTGAGATAGGCCCGACCAAAAATATTGGTTTGAAATTCCATCTTCATGAGATGACCTTGGGTTGTATTAGAATAGAACACTTCGGCCAGACTACCGTTTTTGAGAATATCAAAATAGGCGGCTATTTCAGGACTTGATGGATCTAGTTGTGAAGACATGAAAATCGGCTCCCCATGATTCAAAAGAAATACAGCGTACCGCCCTATCCCTAAAAAGATCAAAGCTGTAATGGCCAGCAGCCACTTGTTACTTGTTTTATAGAAAGGAATTAAGAATATCCCAAGAATTGCATATATAGTAAGGATATCCCCTCTGTAGAACAGATGGTGAAATAAACCGATTCCAAGCAATAGGATAAGCCTCCAAAGGAAACGACCACTTAAATCTTGCCCTTTCTTATGGGCTGAATCCATTTGTAGAAAAAAACTAAGTCCGAATAAGAAGGAGAACAAGGCGAAGAACTTACCCCTCAGGAATAAAAAGATAAAACCGTCAACGATATTATCCGCTATTCCTTGATGAGTTCCCAGCATGGTGCCTTCTGGGGTTGGGCTGGCCGTGTAGTTTTCTACCATGTGCACTATGACGATACCTGCGAGGGCAAAGCCTCTTAAGGCATCAATAATGTGCACGCGCTTTTTCGCAATAGTTGCATTCATGACTGATTGATTTGATTGACCCTATAAATATAGCTGAAAATAGTGTATCAGAAATGGTGTACTTTTAAATATGCCATAAGCAAAAAAAACTGCATGGATGTTAGCCATGCAGTTTCCAGAACTAGGTGTAGTTTGGTTTCCTATATCTTAACTCAGCCAATTTTTGGCTGTCGCACTTCTGGCCAAAAGGACCAGGGCAACACCAATGACAATGACCAGAAGAGGCATGATTACCCCTTCTACTTGGCCGTATACCTCACTGGCATTGGTCATAAAGAATGAATAGCTCATTTGAACCAGGATTCCGATAAGTGAGAGTAGGAGCACTGGCTTTGCCCATTTTTTTCTCAACAAGAGGGCAATACATCCTAGCAAGCCTGCCCAAACCGCTATCGCAAAGGCAGCAGTGGCCCATGCAGGCGTATTTTCAATCAGGCTTAATTGCTCGGCCGGAAGTTCAGCTTTCATTTCATCGGTCATAAAAGCGTTGCCTAAATAGGCCATTACTCCCATAATGTTCCAAATGAGTGCAACAACACTCACGATCCAAAACCACACAGGTGGTTTTACAGTTAGTTTGTCAGACATATTTTTTAGTTTAGTTAATTAGTTGGACACAAAATACAAAAATTTAAAAAATAGCACGTTTTTATGTAATTAATTGATAATCAACTTATTATGATTTGTTTGTATGAAAGCGAACGATGAGCTGTTGTGCACTTCAAAACGACCAATTTGATTCACCAGGATGAAAGAAAATAACCATCAATACCTCATTAAAGTACAATACTTAGGTTTCCGTTACAGTGGTTGGCAAAAGCAGCCTGGACAAAAAACCTTGGAAAGCATGATCTTGAAAACGCTAAAGTTTGTTTGCTCTCCTGCCAAGGTCAAAATTCTTGGTGCCGGTCGGACAGATGCTAAAGTATCGGCACAATTAGGTTTCTTTGAACTATTCACCGATACTGCAATACCTGATATCGCTGCCTTTTTAGAACGTTTTAATGCAAACTTACCCCCGGATATAAAGATCTTAGGTTGCAGTATAATTGGAAAAGAATTCAATGTTATTCAGGATGTTGCCGAGAAAGAATATCAGTATTTCTTCTCGTATGGCGACAAAAACCATCCTTATTGTGCACCATTTATGGCAAACATTCTGTGCGATTTGGACATTGATAAAATGACCGTGGCCGCGAAGTACTATGAGGGGACCCATTATTTTAGGTCATATACTACCAGAACGAAACAAAGTTCAGATTATCAACGTACGCTGACTGAATGCTCCTTAAAACCGAACAAGATCTTAACGGCCAACTTCTTTCCACAAAAGAGTTATGTGCTCACCGTTAGGGGCAAGGGTTTTATGCGCTACCAAATTAGAATGATCATGGGAACGCTAATACAAGTGGGAAAAGGGGAGATGGAGCTTGAAGAGATCATGGCATCGCTCCAAAGAGATTCAAAGCTATCTCTGACGGCCGTTGCACCGGGTTCTGGATTGCATTTGACAGATTTGAAATATAGTGCCCCTTATGATAACGTATAAATTTTGTACATTAACCTAAAGTACATCCATGCCAAACTGGGGATACATTCTGCTAATCGTCCTCTCTATCTACATAGGGATAAGCATTCTTGTGTATTTTTTGCAGGACTACCTTATGTTTAAACCCGAAAAGTTGCCTGCAGATTTTCAATTCCATCATGAGAATCAGGAAACGGAGGAATATAATATAGAAACCAGAGATGGGGCCATTATTAATGGACTAAGATTCAAGGCTCAAAACCCCAGAGGTATTGTTTTTTATTTAAAGGGGAACTCTAAAAGCATTAAGGGTTGGGGTAAGTTTGCCGTAGATTTTACCAGGCACGGATATGATGTTCTTATGGTAGATTACCGGGGTTTTGGTAAAAGTACGGGCAGACGGACGCAAAAGGCCATAAAACGAGACATGCAGGTGATTTATAATAAGATAAAAGAGAGTGTTTCTGAAAAATACATCATTCTATATGGTCGTTCTCTGGGCTCAGGGTTTGCAACTAAATTGGCCTCTATGAACAATCCGAGAATGCTCATTTTAGACGCTCCCTATTACAGCCTTAGTAAGGTAGCCAAACGCTACGCCCCTTTTATGCCGCTTTCCATTTTATTGAAGTTTCCAATGCCGACTTATAAATGGTTAAAGTATGTGAATTGCCCGATTCATATTATCCATGGCACAGATGACAAGCTTATTCCGTATAAGACCAGTGTAAAGCTTTCTAAAATAAAGCCCAAACTTACAACGCTTTACACGGTGATAGGAGGGGGGCATAAGAATTTGAACACCTTTGAGTCCTACCATAAGATGCTTAGCGAAATCATTACCAGCAGGCCAAAAAAAGTAGATCTTGAAGGATCCAGTATTAACGTAATCCACTCTTCAAGGAAGGTAAATGCGTAGGCTTAGAAGGGGAATAAGAATATTACTTGGCGGGTATTTACTTATCGTAATTATGCTTTATTTTTTTCAGGAAAAACTCATTTTTCTCCCTACCAAACTTCCTCAAAATTACAGCTATTCCTTTGTGCAGTCCTTTGAGGAATTCTTTCTGGATGCTGAAGACGGCGGACGTCTTAACGCTCTTCATTTTAAACAAGATGGGTCCAGGGGAGCTATCCTCTACTTCCATGGCAATGCAGGAGACCTATCTCGCTGGGGCAACATCGTTACTTTTTTTGTCGAGAAGGGATTTGATGTTATTGTGATGGACTACCGATCTTACGGAAAAAGTACAGGAAAGTTAAGCGAAGAGGCATTGTTCAAAGATGCTCATCTTTTTTACGATTACGCTTTAAAGCACTATGTCGCTGAGGATCTTATTGTTTATGGTCGTTCTTTG
>JBFOMC010000076.1:0-18124 GCA_040830565.1 Flavobacteriaceae bacterium | reverse complement strand
CAAGGGCCACAGGGGCCAATAGGAAATACAGGACCACAGGGACCTGCAGGAGCAGATGGCGCCGATGGTGCCACTGGACCACAAGGGCCGCAAGGACCCGCAGGGGCAGACGGTGCTGATGGAGCAACTGGACCACAAGGGCCGCAAGGACCAGCAGGAGCTGACGGAGCTGATGGCGCTGACGGAGCAACAGGACCTCAAGGACCCGCAGGAGCTGACGGCGCTGATGGAGCAACTGGACCACAAGGACCAATAGGAAATACAGGACCACAAGGACCCGCAGGAGCAGATGGCGCTGACGGAGCAACAGGACCTCAAGGACCTCAAGGACCCGCAGGAGCTGACGGAGCTGATGGTGCTGACGGAGCAACTGGACCTCAAGGGCCACAGGGGCTAATAGGAAATACAGGACCACAGGGACCTGCAGGAGCAGATGGCGCCGATGGTGCCACTGGACCACAAGGGCCGCAAGGACCAGCAGGAGCTGACGGAGCTGATGGTGCAGTTGGACCACAAGGACCACAAGGACCCGCAGGAACCGATGGTGCCGATGGAGCGGACGGAGCAGTTGGACCTCAAGGACCGGCAGGGCCTCAAGGGCCTGCAGGGGCTGATGGTACAGATTTAAGCGGAACCACAGGATCAATATTTTTTGCAGGGGCAGCGGGCACAGTCACAGAAAACAATAGTCAATTGTTTTGGGACAACACCAATAACCGACTAGGTATTGGCACTACAGGTCCTTCTGAAGGTTTAGATGTAAATGGAAGCGCCAGATTCAGATCTATAAGTACAGCGGACGATACAGACGATATTCTTGCCGCCGATGCTAATGGCGTATTGCAGCGTTCTAAAATCAATTACGGAGGGCGTTGGACAAATACTGATGTTAGCACCAACCTTAATACTACTTCTAATACCACTGCCCCTGTATTCGGAACCCAGGATTATAAGGATGATGGAAACACGGTTTATCAAGTCATTGGGAATACACTAAGAGTGAATATTGCAGGTCGCTATGATATCAGAGCTAACCTATCGTTGGTATGTCCAAGTATTTCGGGTAACACCGATCAGCGTACCAGTGTAAATGCGAGGATCGCAGTGAACGGCGTAGTCGTTGGAGCAATAGGCTCTACAGGATATATAAGACAGGCAAATGGTCATGACCATTCTAGTTTACATTTAAGCGAGATTTTACAACTAAATGCTAATGACATTATCTCGGTGATCACTTTTAGAGATGCAAACTCAGCACCAGTAAACTTCAGTGGCTCAGGAGAGTCTAGTTTTGTAATCAACAAATTGCGATAACCATGAAGAAGATCATCAACATCTTGTTTCTGGCTATTGGTGCAGCAGGATTAAGTCAGGAAGCCGTTCACAATTTCGGGACCATTCAGATCCACGACGCGGCCATGGTGGGTTTCCACCTAGACCTGATCAATGATGGCACCTTTGATCAAAATCTCGGACTTGTTGGTTTCTACAGTGATTTTGGACAATTGACAGTTTCTGGAGGTATCACTCCGATATTCTACGATGCCGAAGTTATTGTCGAAAACGGACTTGTGCTAGAGACGACTATAGGAGTAAGTAATAATGGAAATTTGATCAGTGGAGATATTCTTACTCCGAGAAATCAATCTACTGTTTATTCTAACTTCTTTGACAATTCCTTTTATACCGGGGAAAGTGGAGTTTCCAAAGTGAATGGCTATGCGGCAATGACGAATAAGTCGGACTTCATATTTCCAGTTGGTGATGATACCCGACTGAGGCCATTAACCATTTCTTCAGTAGCTATCAATCCTTTAGTAAAATGTGCCTATTTCTTTGAGGATCCGAATGACTCCAAACTACTTAACGCTATTTTTAGCACAGAAAACAAAGCCTCGGAATACATTTCGGTTAGCGATAAAGAGTTTTGGCGATTAGAAGGGGATGTTCCTTCCAATGTAACCTTAACCTGGGACGATTATAGTAATGTTCAGGCTTTGGGAGAATTTGTTAGCGATCTAAAGGTAGTAGGTTGGAGCAAAGCCGAAAATCAATGGGTCAATTTGGGAAATACCCAGGTTACCGGTGGCCTGGCATATGGTTCGGTTACCTCGGAGGTATTTGTACCAAATGATTATGAGATAATTACTATAGGCGGTAACGACGATTTGTTAGAAACCTATGAAACCCTGGAGTTAGATAACTACTACATGACACCCAATGGAGATGGGCAAAATGATGTTTTGGTCATTGAAGGGCTCGAAAATTCTCCAAACAACTCCATACAGATCTTTAATCGCTTTGGAGTATTGGTATATACTAAGGATAACTACAATAACGATTTTAACGGCCAATCTAATCGCGGCCAGGTCATCAAAAGAAATGCAGGTCTAGAATCTGGGATTTACTTCTACATTATTACCCTTAATTCTCTTAGACAAAAACATCAGGGCTATCTGTACATTTCTAATTAGTCCTGGTTCTGACAGTTTACATTTTGAAAATACTTTATACCTTTAAACAGGTTTAAATCAGTAAAAAAAACTGGCAACATTCTTGCAATACCAAGGTGCCTATATTTTGCGTTATAGAAGAAGAATCTAATAGTATATCATGGAAAGAAGGTCGTTTATAAAAAAGAGTAGCCTCTCCGGACTTGCGGTAACCACCATACCTGGTACCTTATGGTTTCAGGAGACCCGGGAATATTCTGTGCTGGAACTTATGGGTAAAGCGGACATTGAACTTTACGGAAAAGGGATAAATCTAAGAAAAGAAGCACATGATGCCTTTGTTTCTATGAAAAAAGCCGCGGCAGCCGACGGGATACAAATCCAAATGGTGTCTAGTTTCAGAAGTTTTTCTAAACAGCGGTCAATTTTTGAAAGGAAATACGAAAAGTATGTCGATCAGGGGATGCAACCCCTGGAGGCTATTGATAAGATTATAGAATACTCCACCATCCCCGGGACCAGCAGACACCATTGGGGTACAGATATCGACATTATTGACGGCAATAAAAAAACTGAAGGGGATGTTCTTGTTCCCAATAAATTTGAGACTGGCGGACCTTTTGAAGATTTCAAAAAGTGGATGGATGAAAACTCAGAAAGCTTTGATTTTTATCTTGTATATACGGATAATCCCAGGAGAAAGGGCTTCAAATATGAGCCCTGGCACTACAGCTATGCACCTTTGTCTATTCCCATGTTAACGGCGTTTAGAGGCAAAAATATTTTAAATCTTCTGGAGCAGGAAGACTTCCTGGGCGTTGAACATTTCACTACTGGTTTTGTAAAAACATATATCACAGACAACATTTTGGATATCAACCCCCGACTTCTTTAGTGTTTTTTTGTACTTTGTGTTCCACTAGAACACTGTAAAACCATGAGAAGAGGAAGTTGGAAAATAAGAATCTTTATTGGCCTCGCTATTGTCGCTTTTGCCTTTATACAACGCTGCAACAATAAAGAAGAGAATCCCTATACCGGAAGAACTCAAACCATTAGTATGACCGCCGAGCAAGAAATTGCCATCGGCCTACAAAGTGCTCCCGAAATGGCAAGGCAGCATGGAGGTCTTTATCCCGACGAAAGGTTACAATCTTTCGTTGACGGGGTTGGAAGAAAATTAGTAAATAACAGCATTGCCAGGGAGACACCTTACAAGTATGATTTCCATCTTTTGGCAGATGACAGAGCCATTAACGCCTTTGCCTTACCCGGAGGTCAGATCTTCATTACCTATGCACTTTTCTCCAAACTGAATGAGGCGCAGCTCGCCGGGGTTCTAGGGCATGAAATTGGCCATGTTATAGGTCGGCATTCGGCAGAACGTATTGCTGAAAGTAATTTTTGGAAAACCGTCTCAATGGGCGCATCCGTGGGAGCTGACGCCGGAAGCATCGTTGGAAGTATTGGTCAGAATACGCTCCTCAAAAATGGCAGGGGAGACGAACTTGAGAGCGATGAATTAGGGGTACTTTTTATGCTTCAATCCGGGTATCAACCTGAAGAAATGATCCGTGTTATGCAGATCCTAAAAGAGGCTGCGGGACCAAATAGGCAGCCAGAATTTCAAAGTACACATCCGGATCCTGATAACAGAATTCAAAAGATCAAGGAGGCAATCGCCAAATATCGAGGACAACAATAGCAGGAATACCTTAGGGAAATTTAGATAGTTCGTATATTTTTTGCTATCTTTGAATCTACTCCAAATCTTTACGTACGCCCCTGATTTAACCCTTATAGCTTTTAATTAAACTATTTAAAAGGAACTATAATGGGAACACTTACACACTTTAAGAACCTCTACACTGAAGCGTTCGACAATTGTAAACCAGAATTTGCAGTTATTTTGTTAAAGGTTTATTCTGTTTTTTGCGCTTTGATGCTTATTATGGCGGTCTATGCTTTCATGGATAGAGCCTTAAGCGGATTTGAATTTTAAGATTGTTAGTGTTTATTTACTCTTTTACCTGAACACTATATGTAGTAAATAAATGAAAACAAAAACCCTGACAATGTCAGGGTTTTTTGATTGATGAGCAAACCCCCGGGTTAACTCTTCATAGCATTTTCAATAACCGCCAATGCATCTACCGCATTTGACAGTTCTGCATGTCTTTTTGCAGTAAACCCTTTGTCGCATTTTACGCTTAAATCTGCCCCGTTCTCAATAAGCAATTCTAAAATTTTAGCTTTATTGTAACGCGCAGCAAAAATAGCAGGGCTCATCCCCAACGACTTTTTGTTTACGTCTTCTCCAAGTTCAATCATGCGTTTTACTGTGTCATAATCACCTTGCATAATAGCTTTGCAAAATGAGTTTAATTTAGCTGTTACAAGGGTAGTATTTGTGGTTGCTAAATGGTTCTCTGAATTACTTTCGGCATAAACACCTGTAGCCGCAAACAACACTGCTGCAGCCATCGCTAGAATCGTTTTTCTCATGATGAAATAAGTTTTAATTGATGAATAGATTTTGATTATATAAATATAGACGACGTCTATGGCATTTTGTTTCACCATTAACACTTAAATAACTAAAGTTTAACATCCACCCTGTTCTAATCGTTAAATTTTTTAACACTGTTTTAAGCACGAGAGTGAATAAGAAAAAAACCTGTGAGGTTTAGTGGCAATACTTCCGAATTCATCCTATTTTTGATTTCCATTAAATGGCTACACATGAATAAGAAAGTACTCTTGATGATATTGGACGGTTGGGGAAAATCTCCTGATCCTAAAGTTTCGGCAATTGCTAACGCAAATACCCCTTTTATAGATTCGCTTTACACCACCTATCCCAATTCCAATCTATTAACTGATGGTATGAACGTAGGGCTCCCAGAGGGACAAATGGGAAACAGCGAAGTAGGCCATATGAATATCGGAGCGGGCCGCATAGTGTACCAGGACCTTGCAAAAATAAATCTGGCTGTTAAAGAGGATACTCTAAAGGAGGAAAAGGTACTGATAGAAGCATTTGACTATGCCAATCAAAATGACAGGTCTGTGCATTTTCTTGGTCTGCTAAGCGATGGAGGGGTTCATAGCCATGTTAATCATTTGAAAGGGCTTATCGAAGCCAGTGAGCATTTCGGAGTTAAGAGTTCTTTCGTACATGCCTTTACTGATGGACGCGATGTTGATCCTAAAAGCGGTAAGGGGTTTTTAGAAGATCTTGAAGGCTTCTGTGAAACTAAGCATACTCAACTAGCCTCGGTGATAGGAAGGTATTATGCTATGGACAGAGACAAACGTTGGGAGCGGGTAAAGATGGCATACGACCTTATAGTAAATGGTAAAGGCCAAAAGACAACAGATATTAGCTCTGCAATGCAGGATAGTTATGAGAGTGGTATCACTGATGAGTTCATAAAACCCATCGTCATGACAGATGATCAGGGGACGCCAAGAGCAAAAATCTCGGACGGCGATGTGGTTATCTTTTTTAATTTCAGAACAGATAGAGGTAGGGAACTTACCCAGGTTCTTAGCCAGCAAGACTTTCATGAATACAATATGCACAGACTATCCTTGCATTATGTAACCATGACCAATTATGATGATTCTTTCACCGGAGTCCATGTGGTCTACAATAAGGAAAATTTAAATGAGACTCTGGGGGAAGTGCTCGCCAACGAAGGAAAAAAGCAAATTAGAATAGCCGAAACTGAGAAATATCCACACGTTACCTTTTTCTTTAACGGTGGAAGAGAGATTCCCTTTGAAGGTGAACAACGTATCCTTTGCCCCTCACCAAAGGTGGCTACTTATGACCTAAAGCCAGAAATGAGTGCCTTTGAGATCAAAGACTCCATCATCCCGGAAATAGAAAAAGTGTCGGCAGATTTTATTTGTTTGAACTTCGCTAATCCTGACATGGTGGGCCATACCGGGGATATGGATGCTGCAATAAAAGCTTGTGAGACCGTAGACAGCTGTGCTGAACAGGTAATTTCAAAGGCTTTAGAAAATGGATATACCACCTTAGTTATAGCAGATCATGGGAATTGCGATACCATGGTCAACCCAGACGGGACGCCTAACACCGCACATACTACCAATCCTGTTCCGTTAATTGTTGTGGACCCGGATATTGAGGAAGTATCTGATGGTATTCTCGGTGATCTTGCCCCTACCATTCTAAAACTCATGGGACTACCGCGGCCAGCTTTGATGACGCAAAATTCATTGGTTTAACGACTTCAATTCTAAAATAATACCTTTGCACCTATGGTAAAGTTAAAGTCGGCCGAAGAAATAGAGCTAATGCGCGAGAGCGCTCTCATCGTATCTAAAACGTTAGGGATGCTAGCCCCTGAAATCAAGCCAGGCGTAAATGCTCTTGACCTTGATAAAATGGCAGAAGAATTCATCAGGGATCACGGGGCAGAACCCGGATTTTTAGGGATGTACGATTTCCCGAACACTTTAAACATGAGTCCTAACGCACAGGTAGTCCATGGGATACCCAATAGTGAACCTTTGCAAGATGGAGATATTATTTCCGTGGACTGTGGTGCCTTAAAAAATGGCTTTTATGGCGATCATGCGTACACTTTCGAGGTAGGGGAAGTAGATGCGGCCACAAAAAAATTACTCCGTGTAACTAAAGAATCGCTTTATATCGGAATTCGCGAATTTAGGGCTGGAAACCGTGTAGGAGATGTAGGTTATGCCATACAAAAATACTGTGAGAGTCATGGTTACGGCGTGGTCAGAGAACTGGTAGGACACGGCCTTGGCAAAAAGCTTCACGAAAGTCCGGAAATGCCTAACTATGGAAAAAGAGGTAAAGGAAAAAGATTCCAGGATGGGATGGTTGTGGCTATTGAACCTATGATCAATATGGGTACAAGACATATAAAGCAACTTAAAGATGGTTGGACAATCCTCACCGCAGATGGAAAACCGAGTGCCCATTTTGAACATAACGTGGCCCTTGTCAATGGCAAACCTGAGCTTTTATCCACTTTTCAATACATCTACGATGCTCTTGGGATTGAAAGTAATGAGGAAGAAGAGTTTCGCAAGAAGGTAGTAACAGAATAGGTTTTTCTTAAGAAGTTGAGAAATAGGTGCTTATTTTCATAAGAATAGACAGGTTTAGGCTATTACTCTGAGATTCTCAGAGAGCCACAGAGACGCGCAGAGTAATGACCAACAACGAGTTGACAGAACTAGTAATCGGTTCGGCAATAGAAGTTCATAGAACGCTGGGGCCAGGTTTGTTAGAATCCGCGTATCAAGAATGTTTGTATTATGAGCTAAAAAAGAGTAAGCTAAAAGTACGTAAAGAGGTAGCCCTTCCCATTGTGTATAAAGAAATAAAACTAGATCATGGATATCGAATCGACTTGTTGATAGAGGATAAAATAGTTGTTGAATTAAAAACTGTTGAGTGTTTTACTGATGTTCATTTCGCCCAAATCTTGACTTATTTGAAACTTGGAAATTACCCACTTGGATTACTAATAAATTTTCACACAAAGCTCCTGAAAAGTGGTTTAAAAAGATTTATCAATGAAACTCAGTGAGTCTCGGTGATTTCTCTGTGTAACTCTGTGAAATAACGAACTTGAAAAAGATTTTTAAATACATCCTAAATCTTATCCCAAGGCCTCTGCTCATAAAGTTGAGTTATTTGGCAAGGCCGATGCTGTCTTTGTTTATGAGGGGCAGTAAACATACGGACCCAATTGACGGCAAAACGTTTAGAAGTTTTCTTCCTTATGGATATGAAGATCCGCGCGATAATGTGCTCTCCCCTTCTACCCTATCCCTAGAACGGCACCGCTTATTGTGGTTATATCTAAAAAATAAAACAAATTTTTTTTCTGCCTCCCTTAAGGTATTACATTTTGCCCCCGAACAGGCCTTTTACAAACGTTTTAGAAGGCTCAAAAACCTGGACTATACTACTACTGATCTCAACTCTCCGCTGGCAGATATAAAAGCAGATATTTGCAATCTTCCATTTGAAGAAAACAGTTATGACGTCATATTCTGTAATCATGTGCTAGAACATATCCCAGATGATGCCAAAGCCATGAGGGAGCTCTACAGGGTACTGAGACCTGGCGGTTGGGGGATATTTCAAATCCCGCAGGATCTGAATAGAGAAAAGACCTTTGAGGATAATAGCATTACCGATAAGAAAGAAAGAACAAAGATCTTTGGACAATACGATCATGTTCGTATTTACGGGCGTGATTATTTCGAGAAACTCAGAGCTGCAGGTTTTGTAGTGAATGAGGTAGATTATACCGCTCACTTATCATCGGAAGAAATTGAAAAATATCGTTTGGCCAAAGGCGAGATCATCCCGGTGGTGTCCAAATAATTATTTGATAAGTACTTGGCTAAATCCCGGGGTTATATACTCCTGAGCCTCTCCCTTTTCATCCAAATAAATAATATAGGCATCAAGGTCTTTTTGTTGTTCCAAAACTGCCATCGAGGCCTCGAGGTCCATCGCCATAAAAGCCGTAGCAAAAGCATCTGCCCTTGCGCAAGTTTTGGCCAATATATTAACTCCTAAAATATTTGAGTTTTTGGTGAATCCGGTTTTAGGATCAACAGTATGTACATATTTTATCCCTGTTGCCGGGTCTATTCTGAATTTTCTGTAATTGCCTGAAGAGGCCAGGGCTCTGTTCTTCAGATTTAAGGTGGCTTTAAGGTTTCGGTCCTCGGCCTTTTGAGGGTCCTCAATTCCAACACTCCACGGCTTTCCCTTTAAGCTGTTTTCTCCTTTGGCAACTATCTCTCCTCCCACCTCTACGAGGTAATCACTTATTCCTTTTTTATCTAACATCACGGCAAGGCGGTCTATAGCATATCCCTTTGCCACCGCATTAAAATCAAAACGGATCTGATGAGATTTCTTCATTACCCGATTATCTTCGCTCAGGCTTACTTTAGAAAAGCCCACATAATTGAGCAAACTATCTACCTTGGTACTATCCAGTGTTATTTGTTCTCCGGGGCCAAAACCCCAGGCATTTACTAAAACGCCAACGGTAGGATCAAAATAGCCATCGGTCTGGTCGTGAACTTCCTTCGAAAGTTCAAATACTTCCCGGAACATCTGATCAACTCTAACCGTGGTATCACCATTGTTAATTCTAGAAATATCTGAGTCAGGAATATAGGTAGACATGGATCTGTTTACCACTTCAAACACCGAATCGATCTCCTTTTGATAATCCAGTTCCTCCTGAGCCAAATAGGTAATATTGTAAGAGGTCCCCAAAGCGGGACCTCCATTGTAATTCTGATGATATTCTGATCTCTTACCCTGGCATGATACTAACAGCACCACAAGACCAAGGAATAAAACCTTCTTCATTTTAAATTTCAATTAAGCCGTGATAATCCACAATATAACGCTCGTTCAAATATACTGGCAAAGTCTGATCAGCTGCATTGTATAAGCCTACCCCGGCAAAATATGTCCTTGCCTCATGTTTCAGGGCGTGTTCCTTTACCTTCTTAACTATTCCTTCATCATAAACCGTCGGATCATTGGGATAAACTACATTTCTTACCACAATGAAATGCAATACTTTATCCTTGAGGCAAACAAACTGAGGGTTTCTACCCAACTTGCTATTTACTCCCATAAACTCGTAACCCTCGGCTTCTAATCTACGTCCCACGATATTCATGGCGAGATTATGGAGTTCCTGTATGCTAAGGGATTTCATAGTTCAAATATTAAAAAAACCGATAACTACGTATCGGTTTAAATTTTATTTCTCATTCAGCATTTGGTGATTTAACAATGCTTAGACTTTACCCACACTTCGACCGCGCTCAGTGCGACATCGAAGGACTCTAACCGCCAAAATCGTCGAACCTGATATGCTCATCAGGGATACCAAAATCCTCACCCATTTTCTGAACCGCTTTATTCATCAAAGGCGGACCGCAGAAATATAATTCGATGTCTTCAGGAGCCTCGTGGTGATTGAGGTAGTTATCTATGACACAGTTGTGGATGAAACCAACAAAACCATCACCAGGGGCATCCAAACTTTCCTTTACTTTCCAGTTATCTTCCTCCAATGGCTCTGAAAGGGCCATATAGAACTTGAAATTTGGAAATTCATCCTCTAACTGTTTAAAATGATCCAGGTAGAAAAGTTCACGCTTAGATCTACCACCGTACCAATAGGTTACCTTACGATTGGTCTTTAGAGTTTTAAACAAGTGGTAAAGATGTGACCTCATTGGAGCCATCCCGGCTCCACCGCCAACGTAAAGCATTTCGGACTCAGACTCGTTTATAAAGAACTCTCCATAAGGACCGGAGATTACCACTTTGTCTCCGGGTTTCTGAGCAAAAATATAAGAAGATGCTACTCCAGGGTTTACACTCATCCAGTCGTTCTTGGATCTATCCCAGGGGGGTGTTGCAATCCTTACATTCAGCATAATTTCTCTCCCCTCGGCAGGATAAGAAGCCATAGAGTAAGCTCTTTCCACAGTTTCTGTGTTTTTCATGACCAGGGGCCATAAATTAAACTTATCCCATTCTGTCTGGAACTTGTCCGGAGTTTCATGCTCTTCCGGGTGTGCGGTAATGTCAATATCTGAATACTTGATCTCGCATGGAGGGATCTCTATTTGAATGTACCCCCCAGCTTTGTAGTTCATATCCTCGGGGATTTCTACTACAAATTCCTTAATGAAGGAGGCCACGTTATAGTTACGCACTACAGTAGCATCCCATTTCTTAATTCCAAATACTTCCTCGGGAATGGTGATTTCCATATCCTGTTTCACCTTCACCTGACACGCCAATCTGGCGCCTTCATTTAATTCTCGCTTAGAGAAGTGCGGTGTTTCCGTAGGTAAGGCTTCTCCGCCTCCTGATAACACGTGGCACTCGCACTGGATGCAAGTTCCTCCTCCCCCACAGGCAGACGGAAGGAACACTTTTTGGTTTCCTAGGGTAGACAATAAGGAACTCCCGGATGCCACCTGTATTTCCTTTTCACCGTTAATGGTTATAGTAACCGGACCTGAAGGCGACAATTTTTCTTTCGTAAAAAGCAATAGGGCCACCAACGCCAGTAGTAAGACTAAAAAGGCGATCACCGTAATGACCATAGTTCCCAGGGTGCTTGCTGCTAATATCATTCTTATTCGTTTATTGCGTTGGTATAAGAAACTGTATTCTCGTCAATTTCTTTTTCTTTCTCCTTTTCCTCCTCTTCCTTTATTTGGACCGTAGTGTCTTCTACTTCTGCCGGAGCCTCGTCACCGCCTGTTAACATGCCTCCGAAACTTTGAAAGCCTATTCCCATGAGCCCGGTTATTATAAAGGTAATTCCTAACCCTCTTAAAGGGGCAGGTACATTAGAATATCTTATTTTTTCTCTAATTGCGGCTATTGCCAAAATTGCAAGGAACCATCCTATACCGGAACTCACCCCATAATTTAAGGCCATTGTAAAGGAAGGAATCTCTCTTGCCTGCATAAATAATGAACCTCCAAGAATGGCACAGTTAACCGCAATCAATGGCAAAAAGATCCCCAGGGAATTATATAGTGCTGGTGAAAATTTCTCCACAACGATCTCTACCAGTTGTACCATGGTTGCAATGGTGGCTATAAACAAGATAAAAGAAAGGAAGCCCAAATTGTAATCCGCATATTCCGGGCCTAACCATTTACCCAGTGCTCCGTCTTGTAAAAGGTACTGATCTAGCAACCAATTGAGCGGCACCGTCACTGCCAATACAAAGATCACCGCGGCTCCAAGGCCCACTGCGGTAGCCACTTTTTTAGATACTGCCAGATAAGAACACATCCCCAGAAATACGGCAAAAACCATATTATCTATGAAGATCGACTTAAAAAATAATTCTACATGCTCTAACATAATGTCTTGCTATAACTGTGTTTAGTTTTCTTCTATCAATGCTCTATTACGGGATCTTTGAACCCAAATAATGATGCCTACCACAATAAGCGCAGCCGGCGGGATAATCATAAAACCATTATTCTCGTACCCGGTTGCATAAAGTCCTGTTTTCTCAATAGGATTGCCCAATACTGGATATCCGAAAAGTGTTCCGGAACCTAGCAACTCTCTAAAGAACCCAACTATAATCAGTATTACGCCATATCCGAGTGCGTTTCCTATGCCATCTAAAAACGATTTCCAGGGACCGTTCCCCAGAGCAAATGCTTCAAACCGTCCCATAATAATACAGTTGGTAATGATGAGTCCCACAAAAACCGCAAGTGTTTTGCTTAGTTCATAGGCAAAAGCTTTGAGTACCTGATCTACAATGATCACGAGAGTGGCAACAACGATAAGCTGTACGATGATTCGTATTTTGGAAGGAATAATATTTCGCATAAGCGATATTACCACATTACCCACGCCCAATACAAAGATCACAGATATTGCCATGACGACAGAGGCCTTCAGTTCCGCTGTAATCGCCAGGGCAGAACAGATACCCAATACCTGAATGGTTATTGGGTTATTATCCGCAAGGGGATCCAATATAAGATTTGCATCTTTCTTTGTAAGTAGTGCCATATTATTTAGCTCTAATAGTTTCTAGATAGTCTTTATATAGGTTAACACTTTCTCGGATCATGGCAGACACTCCGTTTCCTGTAATAGTTGCACCTGCCAATGCATCAACCTCATTATCATCCTTTATTTTATTAACGGGATCGTTATTTCCTTTAGCAACAGCAATACCGGCATATCGGGAACCATCAAGGATAGATTCTCCGGTAAAATCGTCCATAAAATAACGCTGCTTAATATTAGCTCCCAAGCCAGGGGTTTCAGCTTTGTGATCAAAATATACTCCTTGTACCACAAGATTATTATCTAATGCTATAAACCCCCAGATTGCATCCCATAATCCTTTGCCATACATGGGAATGATATAGTATTTTTTACCCTCTTTTTCCCCAATAAAAAGAGGAAGTTTAGGGGTTTCACCAGATTTGGCAATGGCTAATTGTTTTTTAAGGTCTATGAGGTATGCCTCATCATCATTCGTGATCTGATCTCCACTGATCACCAATTGCTCGGTGATGTATTTGGAAAACTCACCCTCTACCCTATCAGTAGGAATAAAATTGACATTTCCTTCATCAACATTTTCATTTACCCCCATGGCGTAAAGAATGTTCTGTTGTTTCTCGAAACGTTCATTTTCCTTGATCCTATCACTTAATCCCGAAGCTAGAAAAGCCAAAATAGAGCCTACAACAATTACCATAATTGCCGCAAAGATCACTGTGTATACATTCTTGTCTGTATCTATTGCCATAACTAAACGGTTTCTGCTTTTAGTTCTTCTGCCTTACCATCCGTACTTTTGGGAAGGATGGTTGCATTTTTGAGTCGTTTCAGCCTTCTTCTTACGTTTCCTCTAATCACATAATGATCAATGGTAGGTGCAAAGACATTCATCAGGAGAATTGCCAGGAATACACCTTCCGGATACGCCGGGTTGAAAACCCGAATCATCACCGAAATAAATCCTATGAGGAAACCATAAATCCATTTCCCTCTATTGGTCTGTGCCCCTGTTACCGGGTCTGTGGCCATATAAACAATACCGAATGCCAGGCCTCCAACCAGTAAGTGCTTCCAGAATTCAAAACTCATCAAACCATAGAACTTGCTGGTCTCACCGATCCATCCTGCATCGGCCACTCCATTAAATACCAATCCCATCACCAGTGCACCGGCTACCGCACTTACCATAATTCGCCAACTCGCGATTTTCGAGAAGATCAGGAACAAGCCTCCTAGGAGACAAAGAAAGGCGGAGGTCTCTCCAACGGAGCCTGGAATAAATCCGAAAAACATATCAGAGACCGAATAGTCAAAACTGTTGTTTTGTGCTAAATACCCCAAAATAGTCTCTCCTGAAATCGCATCCGGTGTACCTGCTCTTTCCACTGCTCCATGTACCCATACTTTATCGCCGCTCATCCAGGTTGGGTAAGCAAAGAATAAAAAAGCTCTAATGGTTAAAGCCGGGTTAAGAATATTCATCCCTGTACCTCCAAAAACTTCTTTTCCTATCACTACTCCAAAAACTACAGCAACCGCGAGCATCCAAAGTGGCGTATCTACGGGTACAATAAGAGGTACTAACATTCCGGTAACCAAATAGCCTTCTTCTACTTCATGACCTTTGATCACCGCAAAAATAAATTCGATCAGCAATCCAACACCATAGGACACGATGACTAAAGGAATCACCTGTACAAAACCAAGCCAGAAATTATCCCAGGTTAAAAAATGCTCCATCACGGAGAAATTCTCAGGGAAGCCGTTAATTGCCGAATAATGTTGATAACCAGTATTGAAAAAGGAGAACAACAAAATTGGGATCAAAGCCATGATCACCGTGTTCATTGTTCGCTTTAGATCGTCCACCGCTCGTATGTGCGATCCTGAGTGTGTGGTTTCGTCCGGTGAAAACAAAAAGGTGTGAAAGGCATTAAAAGCCGGAGCCATTTTCTTACCCCGGTATCTGTGCTTTAAAATGTGTAGCCTCTTTTTGAAAGTCAATCTCTTATCGCTCATCTTTATCCAATTTCTTGATGTAGTAAATCCAATCCTTCGCGAATGATCTGCTGATGAGGTTGTTTGGATATGCAAATAAATTCAGTTAGTGAAAAGTCTTCCGGAATTACTTCGTACAACCCAAGCTGTTCCATTTCATCAAGATCCTTTACCATACAAGCCTTAAGCAGCTGTAAGGGATAGATATCCATTGGGAAGACCTCTTCATACCTGCCGGTAACCACAAAAGCTCTGTGTTCTCCATTGGTATTCGTGGTGAGATCATATTTCTTATTGGGTTGCATCCATGAAAAAGTAAGTGCTCTTGTGGATGATATTTTATTAAAGACCGGTTTGTTCCATCCAAAGAATTCGTAATCATCTCCTTCGGGAATGGCGGTCACTGTGATATTGTAAAACCCTAAATAACCATCTTGTTTAGACTTGGACCCCGTTAATACGTCTCCGTTAATTACTCTAAAATTCTTTGTATTTACACCACTGGCATAGAGAAAAGTAGAAATTTCTGCCCCTATTTTAGTCGTGTAATATTTGGGAGATTTAACCGAAGAACCTACAAGGGCAACCGTACGTTCCGGATTAAATTTTCCAGTAAGAAGGGCCTCACCAATAATGACCAGATCTTGAGGAGCAAGTGTCCATACCAGTTCTCCTTTATTTATCGGGTCTATCTTATTTATCTGCGTCCCTACGAGTCCGGCTGGGTGAGGTCCGGAGACCTTGTGAAGCTCAATACCCTGTAGTCCGGCTAAGGGCGAATTGCTGGTTTTACCTACGGATACATGTACCTTACCCGGAGTCAATTTGCCCAGGGCCGTTAGGGCAGCTTGTAATGCCTCCTCTTTGCCCTGCAAAACATAATCAAGATCAGCAGCCAAAGGTGCGGTCACATAAGCCGATATAAAAATCGCCTTAGGCGTAGTATTAGGATCTGCCACCAGATCATAAGGTCGCTGCCTGATGAACGGCCAGCAGCCTGATTTTAAGAGAAAGCTTCTGATCTCTTCATCTGATGCACTTCCGGGATTTAGAGGAGTATGCTCCAATTGTTCCTGAGTCTTGTCTGCAAGGATCTTTAAGGTTAAAATTCTTCTTCTGGCGCCCCGTTCAATTTCCACAAGTTCTCCACTTACCGGAGACACAAATAGCATGTCTTCATTGCTTTTCTCGTAAAACAGCGCCTCTCCGGCTTTTACCTCAGCCCCTTGTTTTACCAGCATTTTAGGGGTTATTCCATGAAAATCCTTAAGATTGATTGCGTAGACGTTGCTTAAAACAGCTTTGGAAGTAGTGAGTTCCGCGGCACCAACAAGGTTAATGTTTAAGCCTTTTTTAATACGGATGTCCTTTGACATATGTCGTAAACCTTTGTTTAAAAAGCCCGTTTTGGGCTTTTGTTAAAGCTAGTCACTAGGAGTAGTTTTGAACTACTTAAATGAACTGGTGACCAACCCAATTTAACATTGTTTAAATACGCTGCAAAAGTAGTACTTAATGGAAAGTTTTCATAATTATTATCTAGAAATTTGGGCTTTATATCGATAGGAATTTTTCGGGCATGCTTTTTGTTTACCTTTGCCTGACAATTCGCGAAAAAATGCGGCTATACCTTAAACAAATAATATTGATGTTTGCCACAGTGCCCCTCTTTGGGCAGGTGCAGTTAGAGGTGAATCCTCCATGGAATATCAAATCTGTCATTTTTAAGGGGCCAACAGAAGATCAGTTTCCGATTGTACAACTTGGAGACCCCATATATTTGGAGTTTGACGACATTTTGGCGAATGAACAGGATTACTATTATAAAATAGTGCATTGCGATTACGATTGGACACCTTCACAGCTTTTAAAATCCCAGTACCTGACCGGAGTGGATAATCAGCGAATCATAGATTATGCCAATAGTTATAATACCCTACAGCCCTATTCTAATTACAGACTTACGATACCAAATAACAATATAAGGCTGAGAGTTAGTGGTAATTACCTTATTGAGATCTATAATGCGTCCTATGAACTTCAGTTTTCGAGGAGGTTTGTGGTGTACACTGACCAGGTAAAGGTTGGGGCTTATGTAAAGCGTTCCCGGGATTTTAATTTCCTGAATGAGAAACAGAGTGTGCAATTTTCCATTTTTACAGCTGGACAGCAAATTGTGAATCCTAAGCGAGAGATTAAGGTTAGTATTTTACAAAATTACAACTGGACTAACGCACTTAGCAACATAGCTCCTCAGTTTACCATCGGCGGAGAATTGGTTTATAAATACGATCAGGAAACGAGTTTCTTTGGAGGCAATGAATTTCTGAATTTTGATACCAAGGACCTGAGAGCGCCAAGTGCAGTTATCTCACACATCGAATTCAAAGACCTCTACCATACCTATCTTTTTGCCGATAGGTATAGGAATGAAAGGCCATATACCTTCTTTCCAGACATTAATGGCGACTTCGTAATACGCACTTTGCAGGGAGAAGAGGTTTCAAGAGAGGCAGAATATACCCAGGTACATTTTAGCCTACCCTATACCGCTGCTTTAGGGCTAGACGAGGTCTATGTTTTTGGGAAATTCAACAACTACGATCTGAGTGATGAAAACAAGATGGAGTACAACGAGGGCACTGGGAATATGGAAGCCACCTTGCTGATGAAGCAAGGATTTTACAACTATAAATACGTCCTGAAAAAAGCAGATGATACGGTGGCTCTTAATGAGGTAAGCGGGAATTTTCATTTTACCGAAAACACTTATACTATCTTGGTGTACTACCGGGATTTTGGCAACCTATACGACAGTATCATTGGCATAGGAACGGCAAATTCAAGAGACATCACCAATTAGTGGTTGATGGTTGTTGGTTGTTGGTCGTTGAAAAAATAGATCTTTAATCTATTTTCTTTTCTCTATTTTCTTTCACCTGCATCGTCAATCACTAGCTACTAATTGTTTACTGATTACTGATTACTGTTTACTACTTACTGTTTACCGCTTTCTGTCTACTGCCTTCCACCAACCAAATACCGTGT
>JBFOMC010000075.1:0-48046 GCA_040830565.1 Flavobacteriaceae bacterium | reverse complement strand
GGTCTGAGCCAAATTGGGATGATCTCTTTTTGCCAGCGCATCAATTTCGGAGACTTTTGAGGTATTATAAAGATGTTCGTAAATATCCCAGTCACCGGGGATCCACCAGCTAGTATGATCACCGGTAAGTTGAAATTCGGTATTCTCATCCAGGATGGTAATAGAATCGGAATGCTGCTCTTTCAAAAATTCGTATCTAAATCCAATCCCATCGTCATAGGCTCTGAAATAAACATTTAATCTCCTCTTATGACCGTTTTGAGCTTGTTCAAGTTCTACAATAAGCTCGTTATAATGATTGTTGACTTGTAATTGCTCTCCCCACGGCAGGTCCCAAGTCTCGTTGAGTGTACTTGTTTTTTGATTCAAAATCTCAAATCCCTCATTTAAAGGGAGTTGATCTTTAAGATCGAATCCCATCTTAGATTTTTCAATAAGGACCTCTTCCTTATGTGTAACCCGGTAATTCGGAGCTCCGGATGTGGTTAACCCAAATTCAATTTTAATGGCCTTGTTGGGAGAACTTACTTCAAGATTTTGTCCCTGGTCTGTACAGGAAAAGAAAATGATCGTAATAATCAGGATGAGGATTACTTGTGACTTTTTCATTAGGTATCAGATTTATCAGAAATAAAATTAAGCTAACAAATTACGATTCCCATTCTGTGTGAAAAATGCCTTCCCGATCTATACGCTCATAGGTATGAGATCCAAAATGATCTCGTTGAGCCTGTATCAGGTTTAGCGGCAAACGTCCGGAAGTATAGGCATCAAAATAGGTTAGCGCGTTGGTTAGCCCTGGCAATGGAATTCCGTTTTTTGCCCCGTAGGCAACAAGTGATCGGGCAGCGCTCACAGTCTCCTGTACCTTTTTTACGAAGGCCGGGGCAAGGAGTAGATTGCTAAGGGTTTTCTCCGCTTCAAAGGCTTTGGAAATATCGTCGAGCAGGGCAGCGCGGATAATACAGCCTGCTCTCCAGATTTTCGCAATAGTGGCTAATTCGAGTTCGTAGCCATATTCTTTCGAAGCATCGGCTAGTTGATGAAGTCCCTGAGCATAGCTCATTATAAAAGAGAAGTAAAGTGCTGCTTCGGCCTGGGTGACTAGTTTGTTTTTGTCTATTAGTTCCGGTGTCGGCCTTCCGTAAAGAGCATCTGCCTTGACACGTTCCTCTTTCAAGGCGGAGATTTCTCGCATACTAACTGCAATATCAATAGTTGGTACAGGGATTCCCAGATCCATTGCATTCTGCGAGGTCCATTTCCCAGTGCCTTTTTGCTTTGCCTTATCTAATATTTGATCTACCAACCTCCCATTTCCCAACTCGTCTTCCCGGCTAAAGATCTGAGCGGTGATCTCTACCAAAAATGATTGTAGTCTGCCCGAATTCCAATCCGTATAGGTCTCATGAAGCTCGTCATTGGTTAAACCCCCTGCTTTCTTCAAGAGGTCGTAGATTTCCGAGGTAAGCTGCATTAGCCCATATTCAATACCGTTATGGACCATTTTTACATAATTTCCGGCAGATTTAGGCCCTAAATAGGCAACACAGGGCTCCCCTTTAAATTTGGCTGCTACGGCCTCGAAAATGGGTTGGACATGACTGTATGCCTCTTTCGACCCGCCTGGCATGATGCTTGGTCCCCTACGGGCACCTTTAGCACCTCCAGAAACTCCAGCGCCAAAAAAATGAATCCCTTTTTCCTGCAAATAAGCCTCCCTTCGGTCTGTATCGGTAAAAAAGGAATTACCTCCGTCTATAATAATATCTTCTTTATCCAAGAGGGGTAAGAGTCCTTCAATGACGGCATCTACGATTTTTCCGGCAGGCACTAGGAGCATAATTTTACGAGGCTTAGACAATGCCTGTACAAATTCGTTTACGTCTCCGGAGGCACTTACTCTTTTTTCGTCCCCACCTTCTTCGATAAGGGCACTTACTTTTTCAGGATCAAGATCGTGTCCAAAAGCAGAAAACCCATTGTCCGCAACATTTAAAATAAAATTGCGGCCCATTACCCCCAGGCCTACTAATCCAAAATCATATGTGTTTTGTTCCATAAGTGTTCTTATTTGCTAGCTCTAATTAATTACTACTCCCGAAGGCAGTGAGATCGGACACTTATCCTTAGGGGTAGACTCAAAAATAAATCAAAATAACCACTTTTGTTGGTATTCCTCTTGGAAACTCAGAGGGGATAGCTATATTTAAAAAACCAATTTGTGTATTAAATAAAACTGCCAAGAGAAACTATGAAGCAGACTCCTAAACAAATGCTGATCATTTTTGGGGCTTCGGGTGACCTCACTGCGAGAAAACTGGTTCCGGCACTTTTCAATCTTTTTAAAGGGAAACATCTCCCTGAAAATTTTGTAGTATTAGGAGCCAGTAGAAGTGATTTAACAGACGAAGTCTTTCGGCAAAAGGTAGTATATGAAAGTAACTATCTAAAAAATGAACTTAGTGAAAATGGAATAGATTTTATAAAGGCCTTTGCCGAAAAAATATTTTACGAAGATCTGGGAGGGGCCTATGACACGGAATATTCAAATCTTAAAAAGAGGATAAATGATCTTAACGCAGCGCACGATACTGGTCACAACTTTATTTTTTACCTGTCTACACCGCCCAATTTATATGAGATTATCGCGAAAAACCTCTGTGATCAAGGGCTTACGGTAGAGGGAAAAGGCTGGAAAAGACTGATCGTTGAAAAACCTTTTGGATATAATCTTGAATCGGCCAAAAAGCTCAATGCTGCCCTACATGAGTTTTTCAGGGAATCTCAGATCTATAGAATAGATCATTACCTCGGGAAGGAAACAGTTCAGAATTTGTTGGTTACCCGATTTGCAAACAGCATTTTTGAACCTTTGTGGAATAGGAACTACATCCATCATGTAGAAATCACTAATGCAGAAAGCGTTGGAGTAGAGAAACGGGGTGGGTATTATGATAAATCCGGAGCCCTCCGGGACATGTTTCAGAATCATTTATTACAGATTGTATCCTTAATTGTCATGGAACCTCCAATTGGGGATAATGCCGAAGAAATAAGAAATGAAAAAGTAAAGGCCTTAAAATCTCTAAGGATCATGAAGGATCCGAAAACCCTTCATTCCAATACAATTAGAGGCCAATATTTGGCAGCCGAAATTGACGGAGAAAAAGTAAAGGGATATAGAGAAGAAGAAGGAGTAGATCCTGAATCTACCACCGAAACCTATGCAGCTATTAAGTTTTTTGTAGATAATTGGCGCTGGGCCGACGTACCTTTTTATGTGCGCACCGCTAAGAGGATGCCTACAAAAGTAACCGAGGTGGTTATACACTTTAAAACTCCTCATCACCAGATATTCAAGGATTCCGGGATCAATAACAAAGACAATAAGCTTATTATTCGTATTCAGCCAGATGAAGGTGTGCTTATTAAATTTGGCGTAAAAGTACCTGGACAGGGGTTTAAAGTGGAACGCGCTAATTTAGATTTTTATTATTCCAGTCTTTCAGATACTCATGTGATGACGGCTTATGAGAGATTGCTTTTAGATGCGATGCAGGGAGATGCAACTTTATATGCCAGGGCGGATGAGGTAGAAGCAGCTTGGGAATTTGTCGATCCGATTTTGGAATACTGGAAGAGCGACAAAGACCTTCCTATTTACGGATACTCTGCAGGGATGTGGGGTCCGGAAAATGCCAATGAGCTTATTGATGGATATTATATGTGGAGAAATCCCGGGGCTCAACTAGCCCATGACCCTGGCTTCTGCGTTCTTAGCTGATGAAGAATACTATTAATACTTGTTTCTCCCTTTAGATAAAGGGAGGTGTCATGCGTTTTGCATGACGGGGGGTTTTGATAATATAAAGTACAACGGGATGGCAAAACTCCCCGATTCCATTTTTAATGGAATCACCCCTCTCAGCCTTCCTCTCTTCGCATAATGCGAAATCGTCGGAGGCACTAAGAGGGGAACTATACTAAAGATGAATGGTAAAGAAAACTACAGTTCATACTAGAAAACAACTAAAGGAAAGAAGAAGAAAACTTCGAAAATCTCTTACGCCAGCAGAAGCATTTCTTTGGAAACAACTAAAAGCAAAAAGTCTTGAAGGGAAAAGATTTACGAAACAACATAGTATAAAAAATTACATTGTGGATTTTTACTGTGCGGAGAAGAAGTTGATTGTTGAATTGGATGGTGAGGTTCATAATAATTCTACAGCGATGTCATATGATTCGAACCGGACTGAAGTGTTAGAAGATATTGGGTATACGGTTCTACGTTTTGAGAATAAAATGGTTTTTGAGAATCTTGCCTCGGTGCTGATGGAAATAAAATCTAATTTTAGAAAATCGACGAAAGTATAAAATTGAATTTTGATCATTATTTGTCCTTGTTTCTCCCTTTAGATAAAGGGAGGTGTCATGCGTTTCGCATGACGGAGGGTTTTGATAATATAAAGTACAAGAGGATGGCAAAACTCCCCGATTCCATTTTTAATGGAATCACCCCTCTCAGCCTTCCTCTCTTCGCATAATGCGAAATCGTCGGAGGCACTAAGAGGGAACAAGCGGTGATAACTTTTTATTAAAATGAGAATAAACATCTACACTTCCAAAGAAACTTTGACTCAAGAATTTACTAAGTGGTTTACAGAGTACATAGGATCTAGCGAGGAACATTTGCACATAGCACTTTCAGGGGGAAGTACTCCCAAAATGATCTTTCAGGCTCTGGCTACAAATTATAAAGATCAGGTAGACTGGTCTAAGGTTTCTTTTTACTGGGGTGATGAACGCTGCGTCCCACCTACGGATGGGGACAGTAATTATGGAATGACTGCTGAACTGCTGCTTTCCAAAGTGCCGGTACCCCCTCAGAATATTCACCGGATCAAAGGAGAAGACAATCCACAGGAGGAGGCTATTAGGTATGGAAAACTTTTAGAAAAAAACCTAAAACTCAATCACAACATGCCAAGTTTTGATTTAGTGATCCTAGGAATGGGCGATGATGGGCACACCGCCTCTATTTTCCCACATGAGATAGCCCTTTGGGAGTCGGAGAGCAATTGTGTCGTAGCAACACATACCGAATCAGGGCAAAAAAGAGTAAGTATTACCGGTAAAGTAATCAATAATGCCAGCACTGTAGCCTTCCTGGTGAGCGGGAGCAATAAGGCCGAGAAGCTAAGGGAAATTTTGAAATATGAGGGCAGCTTTTCGGATTATCCGGCGTCTCTTGTGGCTCCGTCTGGAGGGAATTTGCTTTGGTTTCTGGATAAAGAAGCAGCTAAGGAACTTTAGAACTTCAATCTATCCCAGGGCTATTTTAATATTTTCTGATTGTAGTTGCTGTATATGCTCTTCTATTTTGAACTGTGATTCATCAAAGGTCTTGACCCTATTCAACATAGCTTCCTTCCGTTGTTTACTTCGGGCAAATCTTCTGATGCCGTCTTCATCGGTGACAAGGAGTCCGGGAACCAAAGTATTCTTCCCATCCTTATCTTTGGCGACCATGGTAAAGTAAGAAGAATTACAATGCTTCTTTTTTCCGGTGGTCACATTTTCGGCTTCTACCCTAACTCCCACTACCATAGAGGTTTTACCGGTATAATTAATAGATGCTTTTAGAGTGACCAACTCACCAACTTCAATGTGTCAAATAAAGTCTACTTTGTTTACGGAAGCGGTAACACAGTAACTTTGAGAATGCTTTGAGGCGCAGGCAAAGGCAATCTGGTCCATTAAATTTAGAATATAACCCCCATGAACCTTTCCTCCAAAATTAGAGTGGGAGGGAAGCATTAGTTCTGTGATAGATACCCGGGATTCTCTGGCGGATTTAAACTTTTCCAATTTAGGGATATTGGTAATTGATTATTGCTAATTGCTAATTGCTAATTGTTTATTGTTAGAGCTCCAGTTTGGGCTCTTCAAAGTCGTCTTCCTGCGCTCTTTTCAAAATAGGATCCGGAAGTGACTTTTTTGCCTTGGCTCCCATTTTTTTCAGTTTTTCTATACTGGTAATGATATTTCCACGGCCCTCTACCAGTTTATTCATGGCACCACGATATTCATTTTTGGCTTCATCCATTTTCTTACCTACCTTGGTAAGGTCGCTGACAAAACCTTCAAATTTATCATATAAGGCCCCTGCCTGGCGGGCAATTTCAATGGCGTTCCGCTGCTGCTTTTCATTACTCCACATGGTGTCTATGGTTCTCAGGGTAGCTAGTAGAGTAGAAGGTGTTACAATAACGATATTCTGTTCAAAAGCCTTATTGTAAAGGGCGGCATCTGTATTAATGGCAATGGAAAAAGCGGTTTCTATAGGAACGAACATCAGTACAAAATCCGGACTCTCCATTTCGTATAAATCCTCATATTTTTTAGCAGAGAGTTGATCTACGTGTTTTTTTAGAGAATTGATATGCTCTTTCAAAAATCTTTCCTGCATTTCTTCCTCCGCATTGACGTAGCGCTCGTAATCTGTAAGCGAAACTTTAGAATCTACCACCATTTTCTTTCCGTCAGGAAGGTGTATAATGACATCGGGGAGTACCCTGGACCCATCCTCCCTAACAAAACTCTGTTGTACCGTATACTCCCTATCCTTTTCAAGACCAGATTTCTCCAAAACCCTTTCCAGGACCAGCTCCCCCCAATTCCCTTGCATCTTGCTATCCCCTTTTAAGGCTTTGGTGAGATTCTCCGCTTCCTGAGTGATCTTAAGGTTCTGGTGTTGTAAATTCTGAAGCTGCTCTTTAAGGGCCTGATGTATCCCATAATTCTCTTTCCTGCTTTCTTCTACCTTCTTCTCAAACAACTGAATTTTTTCTTGCAGGGGATTTAGAATATTCTTGATGTTCTTTTGATTTTGTTCTGTGAACTTCGTACTCTTTTCATCCAGGATTTTATTGGCTAGATTTTCAAACTCCTTTGTAAACTTTTCCTGAAGTTTCTCTACTTCCTCCCTGTGTTCGTTATTCTTTTCTCTGAGATTGGCCATTTCGGTTTCATACCGTATAATTTGATTGCTGAGCTGCTCTTTGTGCAAACGTAATTCATTTTTTTCCTCAGTGGCATTAGCCAATTGTTCATTGAGTACCCCGAGGTTATTTTTAAGCTGCTGTTCTCTTTCGAGCAAGGCGCTCTGATCAGACTTTGTCTTAAGACCCTTAATGTATACACCAATAAAGTAGCCTATCACGGCAAAAACAATAATGAGAATAGAATATATAAGGTACTCGTTCATAGGGTATACTAGTTTAAAGTAAAGATAGGATTTTGGTGTTAAATATTAGTGTGGCCAGGCATTTAGTTCTTAAGCCTGAATGAGCTGGTGACCGCATCAAAAATAATCGTGTCTTTGGGGAAAAGCGTTTCAAAACTCTTTTGTTCAACAAGTTCAGAAGGACTTCCAAAACTATTGCCTTTCCCGTCTAATATCAGCATTTTATCACAGAGTTGAATGGCCAATTCAATTTCATGAGTGGTATATAAAATGGTCTTTCCTGTTTCGTGCGAAATTCGCTGTAATAATTTTAAGATATGTACTTTATGGAAGAGGTCGAGATGCGTGGTAGGCTCATCAAGTAACATCAAATCCGTATCCTGAGCAAGAGCTCTTGCAATCATCACTTTTTGTACCTGCCCGTCGCTCAATTCATAACACTTTTTAAACTGAATTTGCTCCAACCCTACCATCCGGATGGCCTTATCAACCTTGTCATTGTCAGTGTTATTCATGGTACCCAACCAATTAGTATAAGGCTGCCTGCCTAGTGCGATGAGTTCCCTTACCCTTAGGTTTTTGGAAGCAACCGGCTCTGTAAGAACTACGCTTAGTATCGTGGCCAAGGCGGTATTGGAATAGGACTCCAGCGCTTCATTGCCAATCTTTACCTTTCCCGAAAGGCTCGGTTGTACTGCCCCTAATGTTCTTAGTAAGGTACTTTTACCAATACCATTAATCCCTACAATAGCTGCTAATTCCCCTTTAACTAATTCAAAGTTAATATTATCCACAATGCATTTAGGCTGCTTCTTTACCACATAGCCTATGCCGAGATCTTTAGCCCGAAGGGCGATATGTTTGCTGTTTGTATTTATTTTATTTTGGTTTTTAGCTCTATCCTTCGGCAAGCTACGCTCGCTACCTTCACTACGAATGACTTCGTAGTTCGGTAATGCTCAGGACGACAGGATTTACGTTTTTTTTTATTTAAAATATCATTTTCTTTTTCCTTACCAAAATCCAGATAACCACCGGGGCTCCCACCAAGGAGGTGATGGCATTAATGGGTAATACCTGTGCGGATCCGGGAAGTTGGGCCAGGGTATCGCACAGCAGTAATAAAATGGCTCCATAAATCAAGACTGCAGGGACTAAAATTTTGTGATTCGTAGTATCAAAGATCTGTCTAGTTAAATGAGGTACGGCTAAGCCAACAAACGCAATGGGTCCGGCAAAAGCAGTTACGGAGCCAGCTAGCAAACCCGTAGCCAGAATGATCAGATACCTGGATCTTTTCATAGGTACTCCAAGACTGCGAGCGTAGTTCTCTCCTAAAAGCAAAGCGTTAAGGGGCTTTATGGAAATGATACTTAAAATTATTCCCAGGAAAATTATCGTAAAGAGCAATAGCAGTTGAGACCAGCTCAGGTTTCCTACACTTCCAAAGGACCAATAAATATACTGCTGTAATTTCTCAGCATTGGTAAAATAAGACAAAACGGTGACTACGGCGGCCGTAATGCTTCCGAACATCAGTCCGATAATCAACAAGGCCATGGTATCCTTTATCTTGGTGGCCATGGCCATAACGGCCAACAAAACCAAAAAACTACCGGCACTGGCCGCAATGGCGAGGGAGACATCATTGACAAAGGAAATTGTGAACCATGCTGATAAGAATCCTCCTCCCATGATCAACAAAGCGGCTCCCAGACTTGCTCCGGAAGATATTCCTAAAACGAAAGGCCCGGCCAGAGGGTTTCTAAATAAAGTTTGCATCAATAAACCGCTCAGTGCAAGCCCGCTTCCCACCAAAATAGCCGTAAAGGCTTTTGGAACTCTATAGTTCCAAATAATATATTGCCAGGAATCACTTTTTTCCGTGTCTCCCAAAATAATGCTTAAAACGTCTTGAAAGGGGATAGAGATAGACCCAAGGCTTATGTTGATCATAAGGCTAAGTAACAGCACCAAAAAGAGTATCAGAAAAGCAAAGCGATATGTTGTTGTTTTAGGCACGTATTGCGTTATTCAAGGGGCTTAAAAAAATAAGGTTCGTGATTGGGCAAAAGGCCAGGATGGAAGAGGTGGATCAGGTCTCTAAGGACAATGTCTGGCCTATTGGAGGCTAATTCGTAAAAAAGCAAGCCCCCAGTGGCTCCTTTCGCGCTTGCATTGGTAAAAACCTTTCTGTTTTGATAAGCTCTGAATTGTTTATAATGCCTGTTTGCGGCGGTCATCTCTTCATAAGTGACATGCAGCGAAGGATTCAACCAAAACTCTGCCTGCTGTGCTTTGCTCAAGACACTTTCGAAACTAAGGGAAATACTTCCTGTGTCTTCGGTCTCTTTCCATAGATAGTTGGTGTTAGCGTCTCTTAGGAATTGTGCCATCCAACTCTTTCCTCCTGCCACGTACCAGACATCCTTGTATAGGCCTCCGGTTAAGACATCGGGTTTTTTCTCGGTATCCCGGGCCAGAAGTCTAGCTTCATTATAGGAACTTTCTATGGAGCTGAAGATACTATCCGCTTCTTTTTCCTTTTGGAAAAAAGGGGCAAAAAACTTCAGCCACTCTGCCTTTCCAAGCGGTGTTTCTTCTGTCCAATCCCCATTGTAAACGACCGGGATGAAAGAGCGTTTTAAGGCTTCGTAAGCCTTGTTTTTGTTGTTAATACCGAAGCCAATCACGACATCCGGGTTTATGTCGATCAGCACCTCGGTATTAATAGATTCATTATTGCCAAGCTCCTTCACCAGACCTGCATCTATCCGTTTTCTGGTCTTTATAGAGGAGATAAAATCGGTACTTGGGAAGCCCAATAGCTTATCTTCAACTCCCAGGGCTTCCAGGGCTGGAATATGTGTGGTTGAGGTCACTACAATCTTCTCGACAGGAACGGTAACTATAGCGTCGTACTCATCTTTGTTAAGTGTTATACTCGCTAATTTTTCTCTAGGTACCAGAGCATAGGTGAAAGCCGTTTCAGCATTTGGCCAGGGAGAGGAGATCTTGATAATCGAAATACCAGAGTCACCTTTTTCAATAGAAAATCCCTTTGCATATTTGATAGTGGTGATTTCCGGCTTTAAACCTAGTGGAATTTGCGCCCTTTTTTCTTCTTTGCAGCCCACAATCAGCGTTAGGAGCAGAAGGAATATATTTTTTTTCAAGAGGTGTAATTTGAGTTCTCCAAAAGTAGTATTATTTAAACTTTACTAAAAAAGATTAAACAAAATGTTTACCTTCGCTCAGAATTTTGGTTCCTGACGGTCCATTGATCGGTCGGGATTAAAAGGGAATCCAGTGATTTGGAAATATGAAAGAGATTGTCTTTTGTGCGTCTAAAAATTCTGGAACTGTTCCCGCAACTGTGAGCTTTGTCCGCCAGCTAGCGGATGGCTATCATTACTTCAAATACCACTGTCTGCCCTGCAGACGGGAAGGTCAGTGATAGTACGCGAGTCAGGAGACCTGCCAAATTCAAACAACTAATGTTAAACTTTCGGGATAAAAGTTTACGTATGGGTACAGACATACTATTTCCCGCTTATTAATTAAACAAAATGAACATCAGATTTAGATGCCTTGTTTTTGCCGCTTTGGCAGGCATGGCTATGAATGCGCAGCAGAGCGATTCTACCCGACTTCAAGTATTGGATGAGGTGGTAGTGAGCGACTCCAGGTTTGAACTTAAAAGAGAAAATTCCGGAAAAACGGTGATTAAGATCAGTGCGGAGGAATTAGCACGAAACCAGGGGAGGTCCGTGGCAGAACTCATCAACACTAAAAGCGGTATTGAAATTTCGGGGAGCAGGGGAAGAGATGGTACGGTATTTGGCGTTTTTGCAAGGGGAGGCCGGGGCCGGCAGGTGCTGGTCATCATAGACGGAGTAAGAGTTTCAGATCCCTCGTCCTTTTCTTCAGAGTACGACTTACGACTGCTTTCTACAGCAAATGTAGCCTCCATAGAAATCATAAAAGGAGCCGCAAGTACGTTATACGGTACCAATGCAGCAACTGCCGTCATCAATATCACAACTAAAAAAGCCTCTGAAAAAAAAATCTCCGGGAATTTCCAATCCAGTTTTGGAACCAATCAGACCTCAGGCGATCAAAACTATAATCTTGGGCGCTTCTCTAACAGTGCAAGGATTTCAGGGACATTAAACAAGTTCAGCTATTTGGTCGGCTTTTCTAGCATGTATTCCGACGGCTTATCGGCCATCGTAACACCTACAAATGAAGAAGACGATTTTTCTAACAGCAGTGCTGATATCCGTCTTAAGTACCAGGTAACAGATGACTTCAGCCTTAGTTTAATCGGCAATCAAACCAAAGTTAGAACAGCTTTTGACGAGTCTTTTGGTTTGGTTGATGCGGCATATGAGTTCCTAAGCGATCAGGAGCGAATTGCCCTTGCTACCGCTTATGAATACGGGCAGGGAGGTCTCTATTTAAATGGAGCTTTTACCTCCTTTGAATCTGAGACCAGAAGTGCTTTTCCCGGAACCTTTAAAGGCGAAAATTATGTAATCGATCTTTATAATAAATATAATTTCAATGATAAATTCTACACGATTCTCGGGTTGAATTATATAGAAGACACCGCCGAGTTCTCTGCAGAGGAGAAATTTACGATCATTGATCCTTACGCCAATTTGGTGTATGTTTCGGAGCTAGGCTTAAATATCAATGCCGGCCTGAGGCTTAACAACCATTCTGAGTATGGGACAAATTTTGTTTTTAACCTAAATCCCTCTTTCACTTTTAAAATGGATGCTAACTATTTAAAAGTATTTAGCTCATATGCTACTTCCTATATTACCCCAAGCCTAACACAACTTTTCGGGAATTTTGGAGCGAATCCGAATCTGGATCCTGAGGATAACAGAACCGTTGAAGTGGGAGTGGAGTATGCAACTAAGGAAGGTTTCAGACTAAGCGCTTTGTACTTCAATAGGAAGGAGGAGAATTTCGTCTTTTTTGACGGGGCCACCAGCACCTATTTGAATGCAGCCAATACTATTGATGCACAGGGAGCTGAAATTGAAGCGAGCTGGAAGCCGACAAATTCATTCAGTCTCAGTGCCAATTATACTTTCACGGAACGTAAAGGAGACAATGCCATTAGAATACCCAAACACAAGATAAATCTGCTGGCTAACTACGATTTCTCCGAGAGAACAAGTGCGAGCCTTAGTTATGCCCTTACCGGAGAACGCTCTGATACAGATTTCAACAGTTTTCCATTCACAGATGTGCCCTTAGATGCTTTTTCTATGGTGAACTTTTATGTGCAGCACAGCTTGCTCCCAAATAAACTCAAGGTATTCTTAAATTTGGATAATCTGTTAAACGAGGAGTTTACTGAGGTACTTGGTTTCACTACCCGAGGAAGGAATATTGCCTTGGGCGTAAATCTCAATCTCTAAATAGAGAAAAATGACAAAGGTTTGTTCCTTTTTACCGGCTGTAACTCAAATGCTCTATGATATGGGCTTACAAGACCACCTGTATGGCATAACCTTTGAATGTCCGGAGCCAGCCTTGAGCGAAAAGCCCCCTGTTGTTCGATGTATATTGGAGGGAAAAGATCTTAGCAGTAAGGAGATAGATGCCTTATTCTCCGCAAGCAAACATCAAGGAAAAAGCCTCTATTACGTAGACGAAGAGCTTTTGGAGGAAATTGCTCCTGATATTATTTTTACTCAGGATATTTGTGATGTCTGCCAAATTGATACAGAGTGCACAGCAGAATCCGTAGCAAAGCTGGAAAAACCTCCAAGTCTAATATCGATTAGCCCGGAGTCCTTAGAGGATGTTTTTGAAAATGCCGTAACCATTGCTACCAGCCTGGGCAAGGAAGACGTCGCTTATACCTATTTGGCCCAACTTCGTTCCAGGATCGATGATGTGGTAGACCGATTAAGGGCTGCCAAAGCACTGCCGAGAAGAGTACTGCTTCTAGAGTGGATGGCTCCAATCTATAATTGCGGACATTGGATTCCCCATCAGATTGGGTATGCCGGGGGTATAGATATGCTGTCTAATCCCTCTGGCAATAGTGTGGGCGTTTCCTGGGAAAAAATAAGAAAGTACGACCCGGAAGTTTTGGTAATAGCTCCCTGCGGCTTTACAATTGATCGCACTTTGGAGGAAATTAACCTTTTAACCACTTCGGAAGGTTGGACGAACCTGAAAGCTGTACGAAATGATGCCGTTTTTGTAGCAGATTTTGAGCTTTTCACACAGTCTTCGGCCGGTACTCTGGTAGAGGGTATTGAACTTTTAGCCGGCCTATTTCATCCTGATGTAGTTTCCATACCTAAACACTTAACTCATAAATATCGTAAGGTGACCACGAAGGTGTCAGTAACACCTCGGCATTCCTGAGTAAAGCTAACTAAAAACTAAAAGCCCTGACATTTCCGGATAGTCAGGGCTTTGAATTTTGCTAGGGTCTTAATGGGCCTATTGCAAAGGCACATAAATTTCCTTGTCAAGAATCATATTATCTCTGATAGGTTTAAACATTTTGGAACTTGTGTGAAGTCTCACAGGAGATTTTACGGTAAAATCTCTTTTGGAGCTTGTCCCTAGTATTTCATCTATGGCTTTAGCCAGGTAGGGTTCATTGATATCTCCGAGGACACCAAGATTTTCCAAATCCTCCTCAAGCTCAAAATCGGGTGCAAATCCTGCCGTATAATCAGAGAAACCAACAGAATTTTCATTTCTTCCTACAAGAGGCTGAATGGCCCAACTATTATTGGAGTTAATGTTGTTTTCCCTGGATGGAGTATAGACAAACGGTGCTCCGTCCCTTGAAGGGTCGTCTACCATGGTTAGGGAGAATTCGTTTTTCCCAGTTGTAGTAGTACCTACCTTATAAACATCTATATAAGGATCCAGGCCGTTTATCACCAATTCGCTTGCAGAAGCAGTACTTCCGGTGGTCAACACGTACACTCTGTTAAGATTTAAAGTGTTTATCGGACTCCCGTCCCCAGTGGTACTTGCAAAGTAGTCATTTAAGGCATTGGGGTCGTCTGCAGTAAAGGCCGCCTGAATTTTAGGATTCCATCTTTGCTTTATGTAGAGTTCCGAGGTGTTTGTTCCGTAAATCATACTGGAAAGTAATCTGGACGAGTTCACAGAACCTCCTGAATTATACCTTAGATCCAGTACCAATTCTGTTACTCCGGCAGCTTTTAGCTGGCCAAAGGCATCGTTGAGATCTTCATCAAATTCGTTGGTGAACCCATTATACATAATATATCCGATCTTTGTTCCACTAATTTCAAAGGAAGTAGTAATAAAGACTGGGTTCTCTACAAGGCCTTCTTGCTTGGTTAGCGTCACCTCTTTACCATTAGGAGTAATGACCCCATTTGCAATATCGGCCATGTTTAGTGTATAAGTGGCATTTTCTCCAAAAAGAAGGTCTCTGTAATTATTTAGGTTCAAAGTCTGCCCGTCAACCCCGGTAAAGATCTCGCCTCTGGAAATATCTTTAGTAGAGGCATCAGAATTATTAATGATATATCTCACATAACCAAAAATGTCATCACTGTCCTGGAATACAAATAAGCCAAATTCCAGACCATTACTTCTTGATATACCCGCCAGGTTATCTGTAAGTTCTTTATAGTCTTCATTGTAAAAGCTGAATCGGTCTTCGCTAAAACGAAGTTTATTGTCGAAGAAATTGGCAGGATTGGCCTCAGAATCCAGAAATTCGGTGTAATCCGCGTCAGAAGTAAAGCGGTCATCTGCAAGATCTGCTACATTAGCCTGCCAGAAATACCAAATGTTCATGGCCTTCCACATAAAATCCTGTACGGTTACATCAGCTGTAGGGTCCGGATCAGGACCACTTGGGCCATCCACACCGTCATCATTTTTCTTACAACCTACTATTGTTAAGCCCAGGGCAAGGAAATATACAATGTATTTTTTCATAGCACTTTTTTTTTGAGATATCCTTCAATTATCATTCCATACACGGAATCCAATGAAACAAAATTTAGCAATTTTCTTATTATAGTTACGAAAACTATTGGATATTTAGTTTGTGGAGGCCTAAAATACTTACATCTTGAGGAAAAAAAAATTTTTTGTAACAAAATTCGTTGTACTTCGTCTTCCTTATGTAAAACACCATAAATGGTCACTACAACAACTGAACAGCTAACAATGACACAATCGGAATTTTTAAATGTAGTCATGCCTTTTAAGGACAAATTGTACCGACTTGCGAAACGACTACTGATTTCGTCCGAAGAGGCAGAAGATGCCACGCAGGAGATTTTGATGAAGTTGTGGGCGAAAAATAAGATGATAGAAAATTATAGGAATGTAGAGGCTTTTGCGATGACCATGACCAAGAATTTTTGCTTAGATCGGTTAAAATCCAAGCAATCTAATAATCTTAAACTGGTACACAGCAATTATGCCGATGGAAGTGCCTCACTTCAAAAGCAGGTAGAGACCAGAGACAGTTTGAGCTGGGTAGAAAAAATTATGGAAGATTTACCCGAGCAGCAGAAAATGGTACTGCAATTAAGAGATATTGAGCAGTATGATTTTGATGAAATAGCGGAGTTACTGGAAATGCAACCCACAGCAGTTAGGGTGACCTTATCCAGAGCGAGAAAAACAGTTAGAGAAAAATTATTACAAAAACATAGTTATGGAATTGGATAACGTAGAAAAATTATTAGAAAAGTATTTCGAGGCCACTGCAACAGAGGCCGAGGAAAGCAAGTTGAGAGCATATTTTTCTCAAGAGGAGGTTGCTCCGCAATTAGAGCAGTATAAGCCCATATTTGCATACTTTTCTGCAGCCAAAGAAGAACGCTTTACCAAACAGGTTCCACTAAAACCTAGAAGAAACTATTATAAGTGGATTTCCGTTGCAGCGGTAGCAGTTTTAGCCTTTGGCATTTATTTTGGTAATAGTTACCGTGTTGGGTTAGAACAAGAACGAATTGAACGTGAGCAGGCTCTCATTGCTTATAATCAAACCAAAGAGGCATTGAGTTTGCTCGCAGAAAATTTTGGAAAAGGAACACAAAAAGTGGCCTATCTCAACGAATTTGAAGAAACAAAACAAAAGATTTACAATCAAAATTAAAATTCAAAACGATGAAAAGAAATATCATTATACTATTGATTGCCTTAATACCCCTGACCGGCTTTTCACAGTCCTTGTTTGACAAGTACGAGGATTTGGATGAGGTGACCTCAGTGGTGGTAAATAAAAGCATGTTTAATCTACTGAGCAAAATAGATGTAGAAGTGGATGATCCTGAGGCCAAAGACTTTATGGATATTGCTAAGAGTGTGAACAGTTTAAAGGTGTTTACCACCGAAGATGAAGGCATAGGAGCAGATATGAAGGCTTCTGTAGATAAGTACCTTAGATCTAATTCTTTAGAGGAGTTAATGAGAATTAAGGATAAAGATGCCAATGTAAAATTCTATATCAAAAGCGGAAAAGACGATGACCATGTTAGCGAATTGCTAATGTTCGTAACAGGAATGAAGAATGTGGATGTGGAAATTAACGATAGAAAGTTTGAAACTGTACTGCTTTCGCTTACAGGTGATATAGATCTCAATAAGATCAACTCACTTACCAAGAAAATGAACCTTCCGGAAGAATTAAACAAAGCCGGGAAGAAAGACAATTAATCATATCATCAAAACCCCACCCCTTAGCGGGTGAATCAAAAGACGAAAATCATGAAAAAAATAGTTCTAATAGTAGCAGCATGCTTAGTATCCCTAAATAGCTTCTCCCAATCTCAGTTCGACGAGTTCGAGAATATGGATAAAGTGGACTCGGTCGTAGTAAACAAAAGCATGATGAATCTCTTTGGAAGCATTGCGGAAAATGCCGACGATGAAGAAGCAAGAGAATTTGCAGGCTTGGCCAAAGGCCTGGACAAGCTTAAAGTCTTCATGACCGAAGACGAAACAGCATCTGCCGAAATGAAGTCTTCTGTGAAGAAATATTTAAACAAATCGGACTTAGAAGAGCTAATGCGTGTAAAAGACGAGGATACTAATGTGAAGTTCTACATTAAAAATGGGAAAGATGAAAACCATGTAAAAGAACTTTTAATGTTTGTTACCGGCATAGATAAGATGAAGGTAGGGCATAAAGGACGCAATATTGAAACCGTATTAGTATCTTTAACAGGAGATATTGATCTGAGAAAGATAGGAGCCCTTACCAAGCAGATGGACTTGCCCAAAGAAATGAACAAGGCTGGGAAGAAGCACTAGAGTGCTCTTCCATGCCCCTTTAAACACTAAAAATTAGGATAATGAAATCATTACTAAAATATATGGCCCTGGCGGCGGTACTTGTATTGGGAGCCTGTTCTTCCAACCAAAGCCTTCAGGAGTACTATGTGGATAATTCAGAGAACCCCAATTTTATCTCTTTAGATGTACCTACCAGCATTTTAAACCTGGAGGACGCAGAACTCACAGATGTACAGAGAACCGCACTAAAATCCCTGAGAAAATTAAACCTATTGGCCTTTAAGAAAACCACAGATAACGCTGCGGAGTATAAAGTTGAAAAGGCCAAGGTGAATTCCATCCTGAAGGATGATGAATTTGTTGAACTCATGAAGTTGAATTCCAAGTATGGTAAAGGGGTAATCAAGTACCTCGGAGATGAAGACGCCATTGACGAAGTGATCATCTTTGGCAATAGCAATGACAAGGGTTTTGCATTGATCAGAGTACTTGGAGACGATATGAATCCTGCCCATATTATTCAGTTAATGCAGGCTATTCAGAAATCGGATTACAAGGGAGAAGGACTTGGTGAAATCGGCAAGTTCCTTAAAGGTTAGCAAACACCATACCAACACATAAGCATCCCGCCTTAGATTATTTTAGGGCGGGTTTTTTATGTCCTTTTGTCTTAAGAAAAGTCTATTTTTTTTAGACGTAATTAGTATCTTGTGGTATTCATTAACACTAACTAAATACGACTATGGAAAAAGCGGAAGAATGGTTCAATTACGCTATTGAGCTTGCAAAGGAATTTGGCCCAAAGGTACTTACGGCCATCATCATCTATATCATAGGTTCCTGGGTAATCAAGAAAATAACTCAGGCGGCCAGAAGAATGATGTCTAAGAGCAGTTATGATGAATCCCTGCAACGATTTTTGCTCAATCTGATCTCCTGGGCCTTAAAAGTCTTTCTAATTTTACTTGTTATCTCGCAACTTGGGGTTGACGTAACCACCTTTGCAGCCGTAATTGCCGCAGCTGGTCTTGCTGTAGGTCTTGCCCTGCAGGGTTCCCTTTCCAATTTTGCCGGAGGGGTGCTCATCATGATCTTCAAACCTTACAGGATTGGGGATCTTATAGAAGCCCAAGGGGTTTTGGGTGCGGTAAAGGAAATAGAGATCTTTACCACCAAACTGACTACCCCGGAAAATAAACTGGCCATTGTACCTAACGGAGCTATGGCCAATGGCAACATCATAAATTATACCGCCGAGGGAAAAATAAGAGTAGATACCGTGGTAGGAGTGGGCTATGATGAAGACATCAAAAAAACAAAGGAAGTACTAATGGAAGTCCTCACTTCTAACCCAAAAGTTTTAGAAGATCCCGCACCTTCTGTAAATGTTTCCGAATTAGCAGACAGCTCCGTGAATTTCGCAGTGCGCCCGTTTTGCAAGCCAGAAGACTATTGGGATGTCTTTTTTGCCACAGTTGAAGGTTCCAAACTTGCTCTGGATAAGGCGGGAATAGAAATTCCTTATCCACATTCTGTTGAAATACACAAAGGAGAAGAAGGTTAAGTTAAAAACAACGGTTTTAGAAAATGCCCTCGTTTCAGAGGGCTTTTTTATATTCCGGTATAGTTGCTGGGACTAATCGCCTTTAGTTCTGCTTTAATGGCGTCAGAAACGTCCAAAGTGTCCACAAAATTGCCAATGACTTCCTTGTTGATCTTTTCGTTGGTCCGGGTAAGCCCTTTTAACGCCTCATAGGGATTGGGATACCCTTCTCTTCTTAGTATGGTTTGAATGGCCTCTGCAACCACGGCCCAATTGTCTTCCAGATCCCGCTTAAACTTTTCTTCATTCAAAAGCAGTTTATTGAGACCTTTCATGGTTGAGCGAAACCCGATGATGCTGTGGGCAAAAGGAACACCAATATTCCGTAAGACCGTACTGTCTGTAAGATCTCTTTGTAATCTGGAAACCGGAAGTTTGGAAGATAGGTGCTCAAAAATTGCATTTGCAATACCTAAATTGCCTTCTGAGTTCTCAAAATCGATGGGGTTTACCTTGTGAGGCATGGCAGAAGAGCCGACTTCTCCCTTTTTGATCTTTTGTTTAAAGTAATCCATAGAAATATACGTCCAAAAGTCCCGGTTGAGGTCTATCAGGATCGTATTTATTCTTTTCATGGTATCAAAAAGAGCCGCCATGTGGTCGTAATGCTCAATTTGGGTAGTAGGGAAGGAATGTTGTAATCCAAGTTTTTCCTGTACAAACTGCTCCCCAAAAGCCCTCCAATCTATATCTGGATAGGCGACCTTATGTGCGTTGTAATTACCGGTTGCACCACCAAATTTGGCCGCACTGGGAATATCATTAAGAAGATTAAATTGTTCTTTGAGTCGCTCAGTAAATACCGCGATCTCCTTACCTAACCTGGTAGGTGATGCCGGTTGTCCGTGGGTTCGGGCTAGCATTGGAATTTCTTTCCAGGTGGATGTAAGCTCCTCCAATTTTTCAACAATTTCTAAATAATGAGGTACATAAATAGCGTTCATGGCCTCCTTAAGCGAAAGCGGAATAGCCGTGTTATTTATATCCTGGGAGGTAAGACCGAAGTGAATAAACTCCTTAAAATTGGCCAGGTCTAAATCATCAAATTGTTCTTTTATGAAATACTCAACGGCCTTTACATCATGATTTGTTGTCTTTTCAATCGTTTTGATTTCCTGGGCATCTTTCTGACTAAAATCACGGTATATGGCCCTGAGTTGATCAAATTTGTTAGCGTCGAATTGAGACAATTGAGGTAAAGGAATTTCACAAAGTGCAATGAAGTATTCAATCTCCACCTGCGTCCTGTATTTGATCAATGCCGCTTCTGAGAAGAAATTGGCTAGCGAATCTACTTTGTTCCTATACCGCCCGTCTATGGGAGAAATTGCGTTCAATTCGTCTAATGGCATGATCAAATAAATTAGTTATTTCCAGGAAAGTTGCAAAGATACGAATGAATTGAGAATTAATAATTAAGAGTTGAGAATTAAGAGTTAAGAATTAATAATTAAAAGTTGAAAATCTCACATCTTCAAATTTTCAAATCAATACATCTTCAATTCCTCGATTCCTCGATTCCTCAATTCCTCAGTTTTTCAATTCTTCCAACTATATTATTCGCGTCAGTTTCCCTTCCTTAACCCTTTCAACCTGGCCAGTGTATGCCTGGCTCTGGCCTTATATGCTGCGCTTCCACTGCTGTAATTCTGCTCAAGGACCAGTTGTAGCTCTTCGTATATCCAACTGAATTTACTACCTAAGAGCAGTAAGCTGGTCATGGAGTAGGCCTTGGCAGCTACTTTATGATCTCCAATTAACCAATCGAAACAGGCCGTAGCTATCTTTTCAAGATGGGCATCGGTGAGTATTTGCTGACAAGCATTTGTGGTTTTGGAAAAGTAACATAGGCAAAGGCACTCGCAGATTTTCGCAAATGGTCTTATCGACGAATCCAGGTTTGGCTTCCCAAGATGATCCGCAAATAAGTCGATATAAGGAAAGAGATATTCTAGTTTTCCTTTGACCGTAAATTCTAAAACCCAGCTTGCCTTACTAGAGATGGGATCCTTATTTTCCAGGGCAATTTCAATTAAAGGCCCAATCAGGTGCGGATTATCCATGACAATTTGAGACATCCGGGTACGTTTTTCCCTGGAACTATTTACATAATTGAGCGCATCACTGAGTTCTTCCCGGGTCACTTAAATGATTTTTCTAGCGTGAAACATTAAGTTTTGAAAATAGTAAAATTACGAAGTAAAAATGCTGAACAAGGCTTCTTATTTTATCTAAAGTCGCATGAGATCCTTTACCAGGATAGGGACCCCTACAGCGGCTCTTTCAGCTATGATATTCAAATTTGTAAAGTCGCTCGTCCTTACACTGGGCCTTGGATCAATGAAATGGATAGGTATGCCAAGGGGTGCATAATTTACCAATCCGGCGGCCGGATACACTTGCATCGAAGTGCCAATAATGATTACGATATCTGCCCGTTGGGTAATTTGAGCCGCTCTAGTCAAGAGCGGTACTTCTTCTCCAAACCAGACTATATGTGGCCTGAGTTGATGACCATTTTCGCAGGTGTCGCCTAAAAGGAGATCTTCTGTCCAATTAAGGATTTGCCCGGAGTCCCTGGTGCTCCTTACTTTGAGGAGTTCTCCGTGCAAATGCAACACATTGCTACTTCCTGCCCGCTCGTGCAAATCATCCACATTCTGAGTAATAACGGTAACATCATATGCCTCTTCAAGGGCTACCAGAGCATAATGAGCATCATTTGGGTTAACTTCAAAGAGCTGCCTTCTGCGTTGGTTATAAAAATCTAATACCAATTCAGGATTTGCTGCAAACCCTTGAGGAGAGGCTACTTCCATAACGTCATGCCCCTCCCATAGACCGTCTGCATCTCTAAAGGTATTTATCCCACTATCTGCACTAACACCAGCTCCGGTAAGAACTACTACATTTTGCTTCATCTCTATAAAAATAGACTTTTTATTATATTCGACTAATGGAAACTGAGCAACTTTTGGGCTATCTGGAGGGATTTGTTTCCGCAGAAAGAAGAGAGCGATTTTTAGAAGTGCTTCAAGAGCGCACAAAATATCTTACGGTGTGCGCAGAGGATGTTTTTCAGCTTCACAATACCAGTGCTCTGATAAGAAGTTGCGAAGTTTTTGGTATTCAGGAAGCGCATATCATTGAAGACAGATTTGGGAACAGATTAGACAAGAACATTGCCATGGGCGCCCAACAATGGGTTGATGTTTATCGCTATAAAAATACTGAGGAATGTCTAACTACCCTCAGAGCAAAAGGATATCGAATTGTCGCCACCACTCCGCATAAGGATTCGGGTTTGCTGAACGACTTTAAACTTTCGCAAAAGACTGCGCTCTTCTTCGGAACGGAAAAAGAAGGGTTAAGTCCTCAAATTTTAAAGGCAGCTGACGAGTACTTAAAGATTCCGATGGTAGGCTTTACTGAAAGTCTAAACGTGTCAGTGGCGGCTGCAATAATTCTTCAACACCTTACCACTGTCCTTAGAAATTCAGAGCTGCCCTGGCATCTAAGCGAAGAAGAGATCCTTGAAAAAAGGCTCGACTGGACTAAGAAGTCTATAAAAAGTATCGATAAAATAATAAAAAGATATAAAAACGATTTATGAATTTTTCTTACATTGTAGGTTACAACTAACTAAATAATCAAAGGTATGGGCATAGTATTATACATTCTGCTGGGGATTGTTGCACTTGTAATCTTATTAGCAATAATTGCCCCGAAATCTTACAATGTTTTTCGAAGTATTGAAATTGCGAGACCTAAAGGGGAGGTTTTTGAACATCTCAGATTCCTTAAAAAACAAGATGAATGGTCTCCATGGGCTAAAAAGGATCCAAACATGAAAAAGTCATTTACTGGTACTGATGGCGAAGTAGGGTGTGTGAGTCATTGGTCCGGGAATAAGGAGGTTGGAGAAGGGGAACAGGAAATCACGAAGATCGTTCCTGGGGAAAGAATAGAAGGAGAGCTACGTTTTTTAAAGCCCTGGAAATCTACTTCTGACTGCTATTTACAGGTAGACGATGGCTCTGATGGAAAAACCAAAGTTACCTGGGGTTTTAGCGGAAAGAACAAGTTTCCTATGAGTATTATGATGCTTTTTATGAGCATGGACAAAATGGTGGGCAAGGACTTTGAAGAAGGCCTGGCAAGCCTGAAGTCGCAAATGGAAAGCTAGGGTAAAGGGCCCATGAAAAAAGAATAAGGAAAATAGACTGGGCTTGGATAAGTCCGTTATCTTTTCTGAATGATTTGTAAACCCTCTAATTACCAACATACAACACTATGGAAAAAAACTTTAATGCCATAGGCTGGTTTGAGCTTCCTGTTTCTGATATGGATAGAGCAAAACGTTTTTATGAAACCGTATTGGACATAGAAATATCAGTACACGACTTAGGGGGTTTGGTTATGGGATGGTTCCCGGTAGACCACTCCAAATCTGGTTCTACAGGCTCTCTGGTTAAACATGAAATGTACAATCCGAGCGATACGCATGGAGTACTGATCTACTTTGAATGCATTGATCTTGCTAATGAATTGGGGAGGGTAGAAGGCGCCGGCGGACAGATACTCAAACCCAAAACGGAAATAGGAGGGGGGCATGGTTTTATGGCTTTACTAAAGGATACCGAAGGAAACAGGGTAGCCCTGCATTCTTTGAACTAGCAATCTGCTTAATTGAGCCATTCAAAGTGTACTATAAAGAAACCCACAGAACAGTCGTCCGCACAATTCTTTGGGAAGTAAGTGCAGATTGAAAGTATGCCATTGTTCTCTGCTTCAAAATTGATAAAATTATCATCCTGGTTCACAGACAGGATATCCCGCCTGCATGTTCCGTAGATTTCATCTAGTGTAAGAGGTTCTGCTCCTTCTTCGTGGGTGTTAAGTTCGCTTTTATTTTCGGTCCATGTACTGGTGATCTCTTCCTCCTGAGTTTGAGGATTGAAAACAAATGCTTCATATTCCCTGGAAACTACTTCCCCATTTTGTACAGTGATGGTAGTTGAAGATCCAAAGCCAAACACCGAACTAACTCTTGCGGTATACCTATAACTATTCCCTTCTCTATTTTTCTGAACATTCCAGGCATCCAGGCTCTTTTCAAATTCAGACTCAAAGGCAGAGTCCGAATTACAAGAAGACAAGACCAGTAGCAAACAAGCTACCTTAAAAAACCATATTTTCATTCTTAGCTTTTGGAAAAAGATGCAATTCCCGCCTCGGGGTTGCTTCTTAAGAAAAGAGAGGTAGAGGTATTTATTCTGCCAACTCTAAAAGAGCAATGTCGTAATCGTTCTCAAGAATAACCTTGCCATTTCTGACTTCAACTGATGTTCCGGAATACGTATCGAACAGCTTAGTTCCGTCTCCAAAAAACCCTTTTACCCAAAGCGATTTCTTTCCTTTCGGCAGGTCCAGACCAACAACCACTTTATCCTTGTATTCCCCATCCATATAAGTTCGACTAAAAACATAGGGTTTCTTAGCAAGACGTTTGTGTTTTCCGGCTCCTATAGCCGGGTGATTACTTCTAAATTTGCCAAGTTTTTGCCAATGTTCATGCACTTTTTTAGTTTCCGGTAAACTATCCAGATCCTCCCAATTCATAAAGGATCTTAAAGTGGCGTCGCCCTCTGTACCCTCTATGATAAGACTACGGGCGGTTTCATCTCCATAATAGACCTGCGAAGCTCCAGGGGTTAGCAATAAAACGGTTCCTGCTTTGATGGCTTGTTTTCGCTCGGGGTCAAAAGGTTCCATGTCGTCATGGGAAGCCAGGTAATTCAGCACACTCTTATCCTTTAATTTGGTGTGCAAGAGTTTGCTGTATTTTCTAAAGATGCTTTCATAGTCTTTCTTGGCATCGTGTTTTAGTTCAAAATTGATAAGGCTCTTGAACCCAAAGTCAAAGTAATCTACTTTTTTATCGCCAAAATCAAATTGTCTTCCTCCGGATATTCCATAGTTGTATACTTCTCCGACCATATAAAAGGGATTGTCGTCCAAGACCTTATCCGGGTGCTTCTTTTTCCAAGTGTCAAAGGCGTAGGAAGCCTCCGCATAAAGCTCTGCCCAGGCATTTTCGTTCACGTGCTTTACAGTGTCTACTCTGAAACCATCAATACCCAGATCATTGATGTAATCTGTTAACCATTTAATGATATAAAACCTGGGGGCCCTAGGGTAGCCGGTGCGTTCAAAAAATAGTTGTAACTCATCAAGCTCGTTACTTAGTCGACCTTCATCCTTCCATTTAGCAAGAAGCGCGTCTGGCAATTCTACTGCATCATCAGTATCTGTATGAATGTCCGGAAGATTATCTACAAGAGTACAGGCTGTGGTTGTTTCATAGGTCTGAAAATCACATGTAGGGCCCGTTCGGACCCAGTCCGAAGGCCAAACGGGATCTTTAGAAGTAACTGGCCCTGTGTGATTCAAGACCACATCCATAAGAACTCTAATGCCTTTAGAGTGAGCACTTTTTACCAAATTCTCAAGATCTTTTTTGGTGCCAAAATTGGGATCCAATGCGGTCCAATCCTTGGCCCAATACCCGTGATACCCATAAGTATTGCCGGTGTTTTCGTCCGTATCTCCGTGAATTTGTTCGACTACCGGAGTGAACCAAATGGCATTTATCCCAAGGTCTGAAAAATAGCCTTCTTCAATTTTTTGTGTTATTCCCTCAAGATCTCCCCCCATAAAACCTCTAAGTACACCTGTTGGATTGGTACGGTCAAAGTTTACATCCGTTTCGGGGTTTCCATTGTTGAACCTATCTGTTAGTAGAAAATAGATATTAGCACCCTCCCAGACAAAAGGGGCTTGTTTCTCAATTTCTGGCGCTGTCTCTAGCTGTGCTGAAGGTTCCATTACCGGCTCTTTTTTTTCTTCTTTGCAGGCCAAAAATAGTGCAGAGATTGCGAGTGCAATCAGCATTTTTTGCATGGTATCGGATTTTGCCTAAAGCTATAAAATGCAAAGGGAATAAGAAAATTTATTTTTCTCTATTCAGAACTTTGTATTCCTCGTAACAGCTGCTGATGGCATCTAGTATCTGAAGATCATTGGCCGTAGTAATGAAAGATCTGGAGTAGTTACAATTAGAAAGAATATCGTCTATATCTACTTTTTCAATTTGCAGTAATTCGGTGAGTGTTTCCCTATCAAATTTGGCTGCTAAAAGATTTCGGATGTCGTCGTCCTCTTTTACCTGCCTAAGTTTGCGCATTTGCCTGGGTTTTTTACCAAATAAATTGCGAAGAAGGTCGGCTGGGTTTAGAATGGCCCCAAGAACCTTGGTAACTGCACTTGGATTTTTATTGCCTGCCTCATAACTCTTAGAAAGGCCAGATATACTATATTGGTAGGCGGTATTAATGGGTAAATTCTTTACATCAATTTCCAGGTATCCGGTAAGCTGATAAGGCTTCACTATTACCTCTTCAAGGGCATAAGCCAATTCCGTAAGGGCAATTTTGGTGTCCTTGAACTTGAACATGTCATTGGTAATCCTGATTTTTTGTGATTTAAAACCCAGATATGAAAAGTAAAGTGTGTCATTGACAGCGGCTGTGATTGAAAATTCCCCTTTCTTATTGGTGATAGTACCTATTACCTGGTTCAGGTTTACAACATGCACACTTTCCAAGGGTCTGTCTGTCTGCGCATTGATGACCACAGCTTCAATCTTTCCCTCTTCGATCTCACTTCCGGTTTCCTGGGAAAAACCATTGAGACCAAGTAGTGCAATAAGTAGGACGTAATAATTTCTCATTAACTTCAATCAAGGATAAAGGTACTAATAAAACAAAAAAATAAGCCCTGAAGTATATATTTAATACAGAATTAACTAATAAAAACCATCGCGCCTTTTGCCACGCTTTTTACCAGATCTTCTACCCCCGCTCTTAAATGAACTTGCCGCGCGCCTTTTTCCTTTAGAGCGACCACTATTTTTCTTGCCAGCCCGATCCCGACTACGGCGTCTTCCACCTCCTTCAGGTTTTTTAGAGATCTCTACGTTGATAAACCTTCCGTCTACTTTATAATCTGAGAATGTGGCCAGAATCCGTTCTGTGAGTTCGGCATCGGAATTAAAGAAAGAGAAACTATCCTTCACGTCCACCTTATAGATATCTTCCTTCCCTACAGCTAACGTTTCCTTTAAAAAGTCTTTGAGAGACATCCAATCAAAATTGTCCTTTTCCCCAACGTTAATGAAGTATCTGACAGAACTGGCGTTAGAGCTATCTCGCTTATTACCCTGCTCGTAGCTATCCGGGCTATTTAGATCCTTAGTGCGGTTGTAGTAATTAAAGAAACGTGTAAACTCTACAGAGACCATCTTCTGGATCAACTCTTCTCTATTTACTCCCTCGAGCACATCATAGATGGCAGGCAAGTAAGAGGCCACATCAGCATTTACCTCGGTATTTCTGATCTTATTAGCGAGATGATATAATTGGATCTCGCAGATCTCTATTCCGGTAGGAATTTTTTTGGCCACAAAAGCTTGTTTAATTTTTTTCTCAATGGCATGGATCTTTCTAAGTTCACTACGTGTGATCACTACCATAGAGATCCCGGATTTACCTGCCCTTCCGGTTCTTCCGCTGCGATGAGTGTAAGTCTCTATCTCATCGGGCAACTGATAATTAATTACGTGGGTGATGTCATCAACATCTATTCCTCTTGCGGCTACATCTGTAGCCACCAGCATCTGAATTTGCTTCTTGCGGAAGGCATTCATTACAAGATCTCGCTGATTCTGACTTAGATCTCCATGTAGCGCTCCGGCATTATAACCATCTTCAATTAGTTTTTCGGCTACTTTTTGTGTATCCCTTTTTGTTCTGCAAAAGACCACGGAAAATATTCCTGGATTTGCATCTGCCAATCTTTTTAGGGCCGGATAACGATCTCTTCCGCCAACAATATAATACTCGTGTTGCACGGTGTCTACCCCGGAGTTTTTAGTGCCAACCGTAATCTCTTGAGGGTGAAACATGAATTTTTTGGCGATGGCCGCTACTTCTTTGGGCATAGTGGCGGAAAACAACCATGTAGATTTCTCCTCCGGGGTGTTAGAGAGGATGTCTTTTATATCCTCGTAAAATCCCATATTGAGCATCTCGTCCGCCTCGTCTAAGATGCAATAATCTATCTTAGAAATATTTACCATCCCTCGGCCGATCATGTCTTTCATTCTGCCTGGGGTTGCGACCACTATCTGAGCCCCCTTTTTAATCTGCTTGGCTTGCTCGTTGATGCTCGCTCCCCCGTAAATTGCAACTACGCTAAGACCCTTAACATATTTGGAGTACTGTTGTAATTCATGGGTAATCTGCAGGCATAACTCACGGGTAGGAGAGAGGATAAGCCCCTGTGTAGTCCTACTTTGACTATCAATTTTTTGAATTAGTGGAAAGCCAAAGGCGGCAGTTTTTCCGGTGCCGGTTTGAGCCAGCGCTACCAGATCGGCTTCATCCCCCAAAAGAATAGGAATGGCTTTCTGTTGAACTTCAGATGGAGTTTCAAATCCAAGATCGGCAATAGCATCTAATAGGGGTTGTGATAACCCCAGTGCTTTAAATTTTGTCATAATATGTAATGTTACCTAATCGCAACTTAAGTGTGTCGTATAGAGCGATTATCGTCATAACCTATTAGACTCAGCACAACACCTGCTATCCCAGCGGCAATAATTAGGCGGCAAAGATACTGTTATTTATTTAATGGGCCTTAATGGAATGAAGTGGATGCGATACCTCTTTCAGGATTTGTTGTTTGTGGAGTAACTTTCTAAAAAAAGGATGAGTTTTTCCAAAGCTCTGGCACGGTGACTGATCTTGTTTTTCTCACTCATGGGCAGCTCTGCAAAGGTTTTAGTGTAGCCATCTGGCTTAAACAATGGATCGTACCCAAACCCCTCAGTCCCCTTTTTTTCTCTTAAGATCTCTCCCGTGACGATACCTTCGAAAAGGTGAAGGGCACCGTCTATTTGCAGGGCTATAACGGTCTTGAAGTGAGCCTTTCTTTGCTCTACATCGCCCAGATTCCGGAGTAGCTTGTTCATATTGTCTTCTGCGCTTTTTTGGCTGCCAGCGTAACGAGCGGAGAATATTCCAGGGTCACCGTTTAAGGCATCTACCATAAGCCCTGTATCATCTGCAAAACAAGCGTAATGATAATTCTGAGCCACGTAGGTTGCTTTTAAGGCGGCATTCCCCTCCAGGGTATTTTCTGTCTCCTCGATTTCTTCGGTACATCCAATATCGTCTAGTGATAATAATCTGATGGATTGGGGAAGTAGGGGAGTTATTTCTTTTATTTTGTTATGATTGTGGGTTGCGAAGACAAGATCCATGAATCGGAATCAATTAAAAGTGCGTTAGGAAAGCTAAAAGTAGTAATTTTATTGCCGCTGTAAATTGGATCTATGAAACTAAAAATTCCTCCTGCTTTGGTCTTTTTATCCTTTGGGGCTTTCATGTATTTACTCGACAGATTTTTACCTTTTGGAACATTTGATTTTTTTGGCAGGGAATATTTAATTGGGGCACTATTGGTAGTGGCTGTAGGTATAGGTTTGTTATCGTTATTTCAGTTTTACAGGGCTAAAACTTCAGTAGATCCTATGCAGCCTTCAAAGGCTTCCTCCCTTGTAACCAAAGGGCTATATAAGTATTCAAGAAACCCAATGTACCTGGCCATGTTGCTGCTGTTGCTTGCTCTTGGACTGAAACTGGGAAATGCGTTTAATACCATTACCGCCGCCTTGTTTGTATCGTACATGAATAGGTTTCAAATAGGTCCGGAAGAAGAGATGCTCACTAAATCCTTTGGAAAAGCCTATGAACAATATTGTACTCAGGTAAGAAGGTGGTTTTGATCGTATTAGCGGAGTTGCTTACATCGAATTACTATTAGCTAATTAACTTATATTTTGAAATATTAGCATTTTTACTAATAAATTTATATATTAGCACTTTAGCTTATAAATATGACAGCAATAATTACTGGTGATATCATTAATTCTGAAGAAATCAAGGCTTCTGAATGGATCCCTGTTCTAAAGAGCTTCTTAGCTCAAAAGGGCAGCTCTCCTGAGGCCTGGGAGATCTACAGAGGTGATGAATTTCAAATAAGATTGCAAGCAGAAGATGCCTTAAAGACCGCAATAGAGATCAAAGCCATCATAAAGTCGATTAAAAATCTGGATGTACGTATGGGTATTGGTCTGGGCGATGAATCCTTTAAGGCAGCTCGGGTTAGTGAATCTAACGGCACGGCCTATCAAAGATCGGGTCGGGTGTTTGAAGGCTTAAAAATCCGCAAACTCAATTTAAAAATAGCTACAGGATCAAAAGAATATGATCTTTCCCTAAACCTTATGCTAAAACTAGCCCTGGATTTTATGGATAACTGGAGTCCGGTATCTGCAGAGATTGTGACCCTTGTTATGCGTTATCCACAAGCCTCCCAGAGCGAAATTGCAGAAAAGTTAAATATTCAGCAATCTGCGGTAAGTCAACGCCAGAAAAGAGCGAGATTAGATCTTATTCATGAATTACTCAATTACTATTCCCATTCTTTAAGTACCTTAACACCATGATACTTTTTACTAAATTACTTTTAGCACATCTCATTGGAGATTTTCTGTTGCAACCCCTTAAATGGGTACTGCATAAAGAGGCAAACAAGATTACTTCAAAGTATCTGTACTTTCATGTACTACTACATTTTGGTTTGATCTTACTGGTGCTTTGGAACCTGAATTATTGGTATTTAGCACTGATCATAGCGGTCTCGCACTATATTATAGATCTGGTGAAATTATATGCCACGCCACTTTTTAAAAATACAGCAATTCCTTTCTTCATAGACCAATTTCTGCACATTCTGGTCTTGTATTGCTGCGTATACTACAGCAATTTATGGGAACACACTATGTGGTTGTTTCAGCAAATAGATTGGGGGCTGGTTACCGCTATGGTCTTTGTGAGTTTTCCCTCGGCAATTATCATGAGCAAATTGTTGGAAAAGATGTCGGACCAAATATCCCTGGACCATAAATCCCTTCCCAATGCGGGCAAGTATATTGGCATTATTGAAAGATTATTCGTCTTACTCTTCATAATTTTGGGAAGATGGGAAGCCATCGGGCTCTTAATTACGGCTAAATCTGTCTTTAGATTTAATGATCTTAAAGAGAGTAACAACCGAAAGCTCACTGAATACATTTTAATTGGGACCCTTCTTAGTTTCGGACTTGCCATTATAACCGGTATCATTTATGTAAATCTCTGAACCTTTTGAACTATGAGAAAAACCCTTTTTAGTTTTCTGATCTTAGCAGTCATTTGTTGTGCTGAAAAGCAACCCGAAAAAGAGAAGTCCAATGCAAGCGCAAGCCGATGGTCTGCAGAGCAGGCCTGGGATTGGTATAATGACCAACCCTGGCTGGTGGGAGCAAACTTCAATCCCAGCACTTCAATTAATCAACTCGAATTCTGGCAGGAAGCTACCTTTGATCCTACCACTATTGATAAGGAATTAAAATGGTCGGCCGAATTAGGAATGAATTTGCATAGAGTGTATCTCCACAATCTGTTGTGGGAGCAAGATTCTACAGGTTTTTTAAGCCGTCTAGACACCTATCTTTCATTAGCGGATAAACACGATATCAAGACCATGTTTGTTCTGCTCGATGATGTCTGGCACCCGGTCCCAAAACCAGGGAAACAGCCAGATCCGGTTCCTCATGTTCATAATTCTGGTTGGGTACAAGCTCCGGGAGCTGCAATTTTAGGAGATACCACCAGACATGACGAGCTAGAGCCTTATATAAAAGGAGTGGTAAAACATTTTGCAAACGATGACCGGGTCCTGGTTTGGGATGTGTATAATGAGCCAGATAATGTTGCACATCAGCAGGGGAGGGTAGAATTGGAGGTCAAAGACAAGCAAAAATATTCCCTCGCCTTACTTAGAAAAGTAATTAAATGGGCCAGAGATGCAGGTCCTAAACAGCCTTTAACTACTGGCATTTGGCGGGGCACTATAGATCATTGGGGAACCCTGGATAGCCTTCCTCCTGTAGACAGGTTTATGATGGAGCAATCCGATATCATTTCATTTCACGCCTATGACAATGATATGGACGCGGTAAGAAGGAAGATAACGGAATTGAAGAAATACGGGAGGCCTTTGTTGTGTACAGAATATATGGCAAGAACCAATAACAATACCTTTTTAAATATGATGCCAATTTTAAAAGAAGATAAAATAGCAGCTATCAATTGGGGATTTGTTGCTGGCAAAAGCAATACCATCTACCCTTGGAAAAGCTGGGATTCCACCTTTGTTTCCGAACCAAAAATTTGGTTCCACGACGTTTTAAGACAAGACGGTTCGCCATATTCGGAGGAAGAAGTGGATTTTATCAGGCAAATGACAGAGCGAGGAGCAGTAGTTGAAACCGAGTAACCGCTCATCGCTTTTTTCATATTCCCAAAGAATTGGCCTTTAAACCATCATTTTCGTATTAAATGACATGCCTTAGGACCTCAACAATGAATTTTAAGCTTTAATCGTTTATAGCGATAGATTTAATTTCTACTTTTACGGCTTAATTTTGTAAAAATGATTGATGTGGGAAGAAAGTATGTGTTCGATTTCGATAGTACTTTAACTCGGGTTGAAGCCTTAGATGTGCTTGCCGAAATGACCTTAGAAGGGAAATCTAATAAGGAAGAGGTTATTAACGAAATTCAACATATTACCAATCTGGGAATAGATGGAGATATTTCCTTTACCGAATCCTTAGAGCGTAGAATAAAATTACTCAAGGCTCATAAGGATGATCTTGACGGCCTGGTTGAAGAGCTAAGACAAAAGATCTCTAAATCCATCGCTTCAAACAAAGAATTTTTTGAAAAATTCTCTGATGATATCTACGTCATTTCTTGCGGGTTTAAAGAGTTTATAGATCCTATAGTTAAAGAATACAACATCCCTTCAGATAGGGTATATGCCAACACCTTCGAATTTGATAAAGAAGGGAATATCGTTGGTTTTGATGCTGAAAATCCACTAGCTTCTCATAACGGTAAAATAGAGTGTTTAAAAAGACTCGATCTGGATGGTGAGGTGCAGGTCATAGGAGATGGTTATAGTGATTATGTAATGCGAGAAGCCGGAATTGCCCACAAGTTCTTCGCCTATACAGAAAATGTGCATAGAGATAAGGCAGCTGAGAATGCAGATCATGTCACCCCAAATATGGACGAATTCCTTTTTGTGAATGATCTTCCAAGAAATATCTCCTATCCTAAGAACCGTATTAAAATATTGTTACTGGAAAATGTGCACCCCGCCGCTTTCGACAACCTTTCGGAGGATGGATTTTCTGTAGAGTTGGTAGATAAAAGTTTATCTGAGGCGGAGCTCATTGAGAAAATAAAAGGAGTACATGTCTTGGGAATTCGCTCAAAGACACAAGTGACCGAAGCCGTGCTCCAAGCGTCCAATAAACTCCTTGTTGTTGGAGCTTTTTGTATTGGAACTACTCAAATAGACCTTGATGAATGCAAGAAGAAGGGGGTGGTTGTTTTCAATGCACCGTACAGCAATACCAGATCTGTAGTTGAATTGGCCATTGGAGAGATCATTATGCTCATGCGAAATGTATTTCCACGCAGTACGGAGATCCACGGTGGCCAATGGAATAAAACTGCAATTAATTCCAGAGAAATCAGGGGAAAAAATCTGGGAATTGTAGGCTATGGGAATATTGGCAAACAATTGTCTGTATTGGCCGAGGCCATGGGCATGCGGGTATATTATTACGACATTGACGATAAATTAGCGCTTGGTAATGCCATTCAGTGTAAATCTCTGGAAAATCTGCTCAATGTTGCAGATGTGGTTTCCCTGCATATTGACGACAATAAGTCGAACAAAAACTTTATCGGTGAGAGAGAGATCAATCAGATGCGAGATGGTGCCTATCTCATCAACCTATCCAGAGGTTTTGTGGTCGATATTCCGGCTTTGGAAGCTGCCTTGAAAAGTAAAAAATTAGGTGGTGCTGCCGTAGATGTGTATCCCGAGGAACCGAGAAGCAATGGAGATTTTAAAACAGAGCTTCAGGGCTTGGCAAACGTAATTCTCACTCCCCACGTAGGTGGAAGTACAGAGGAAGCTCAACGAAATATAGCCGACTTTGTACCTAACAAAATCATGGATTACATTAACTCCGGAAGTACCGTGGATGCTGTGAACTTCCCTAATATTCGCCTGCCAAAACAGCATAACGCACATCGCTTCTTGCATATTCACAAGAACGTTCCGGGTATTATGGCAAAGATCAATGAAGTATTGGCCAAATTCGATATGAACATCACAGGACAGTACCTTTCTACCGATGCTGAGGTAGGCTACGTAATCACAGACCTGGATAAGGAATACAACAAAGAGGTTGTAAAGGCTTTGAAAAAAGTAGAAAACACCATTAAATTCAGGGTATTGTACTAAACCGTTCGAATTAGCCTTTGCTTTTGCCAGAAAAGTGATCTCGCTTATGCAATACTGCTTTCCATTTTGACGATTCTGCGAATGCTTTGATCGTCTGGTTTCTTTTTTCCAGCAGGGCTCTCATATAGCTCTTCAGAAATAGCGCATCAGCCAGTCGGCCTAAGATTCCCAGGGGTGATCTGTATTCAAATACATCCAGCATTAAAGTACCCTCTTCAGAGTTCTCAAATTGATGTTCGTGCCTAAAACTTTGAAATGCTCCCCGGACCATTTCGTCAACAAAACATTTAGGCCTGTCAAATACAGTCACTCTTGAGGTCAGGGTTTGATAGATCCCAAAGTGTTTGGCCCTCCAGGTCACAGTCTCCCCAAGTCCTATTAATCCACTCGTTTTCCCGGCAATGGCAGTTTCGTTAGTCTGATCTGTTGAGATTTTGTGAAGGTCGATACTTCTTGAAAGATCAAAGACCAATGTTCTTTCGGCCTGGACTTCTGTCTTTAGTTCAATTCTCGGCATGCTCTTTTCATATGTGAACCAATTACGGACTAGCGATGATGATAAGGCTCATTTTTAAGAATGGTAAAAGCTCTATAAAGCTGCTCCACAGCAAATACTCTCACCATTTGGTGAGAAAAAGTCATTTTGGACAAACTTACTTTTCCCTGGGCTCTCTGCTGCACTTCAGGGCTGAAGCCATAAGGCCCACCGATGACAAAACTAAGTCGTTTTAAACCAGAGTTCATCTTTTTTTGCAAATAAGCAGAAAATTGGACAGAGGAGAATTCCTTTCCCTTTTCATCAAGCAAGATAAGCGCTTCAGCCTTCCCGATTCGTTTAAGCAGAAGTTCCCCTTCTTTTTCCTTTTGAAGGGTTTCTGTGAGGTTCTTAACGTTTTTGAGATCCGGGATTACTTCCAGTTCAAAATTCACATAATGGCTCAATCTTTTGGTGTAATCTGCCAAAAGCGATTGTAGTTCATTGCGGTCTGTTTTTCCGATAAGCAGGAGTCTTACAGTCATTTGGCAAATGTAGTTTCCAGATCTGCAAACTCCAAACGGCTTTCAAGTTCAAGTATCAAGTTCAAGTTCAAGTATCAAGTTCAAGCGCAAACTCAAAACTCCAAAAAGGTTCTTGTCAAGTATTTTAATTTTGCAGCTTCTTTTAGCTCATACCTCATATCTCGTACCTCCGGTCATTTTCCATTTTCCACTTTCAATTTTCCATTTTCCACTTTCCCTCCTTCGCTAAAGCTTCGTAGGGCGAAGCCATTTTCAATTTTCCATTTTCACTTCTTGATTATTCATTATTAATTATTAACTCTTCAATTCCTCGATTCTTCGATTCCTCAATATAAGAGTGCAAGTATCAAGTTCAAGTTCAAGTATCAAGTTCAAACGCAAACTCAAAACTCCAAAAAAGTTTTTGTCAAGTATTTTAATTTTGCAGCTTCTTTTAGCTCATACCTCATACCTCATTCCTCGTACCTCATTCCTCGTACCTCGCACCTCAAGCCTCCCGCTATTTTCCACTTTCAATTTTCCATTTTCAATTGGCATCAAAACATGCCTCAGTAAACAAGCCAAACATTTTAGTATTTTTGGCACACTACAAGAATGGCATATGATTTCAGAAGCACAGTTTCAGAAAGAGATAGATATCATCATTAAAAATGCAATCCGCGAGGATGTCGGAGATGGGGATCACAGTTCTTTGGCCTGTATTTCGGAAAGCGCCCGCGGAAAGGCCAAATTATTAGTCAAAGATGAAGGCATCATTGCCGGTGTTGGTTTCGCAGAACAGGTCTTTTCTTACGTAGATCCCACTTTAAAAATTGACCATGTCATTAAGGATGGTGAGGATGTGCGTTATGGAGATATTGTGTTTTACGTGGAAGGGAGTTCGCAAAGTATTTTGAAGGCCGAAAGGTTTGTGCTCAACGCTATGCAACGCATGAGTGCCATCGCAACCAAAACCAATGAATTTGTCCAGCTCTTGGAAGGAACCGGGACAAAAATTCTGGATACCAGAAAAACCACCCCTGGAATACGAGCTCTTGAGAAATGGGCCGTTAAAATAGGAGGGGGAGAGAACCATCGTTTTGCTCTCTATGACATGATAATGCTCAAGGATAATCACAACGATTTTGCTGGAGGAATAACGCAGGCCATAGCTAAAACGAAGGTATATCTGCAAGAGACAAATCGTGATCTAAAGATAATTGTGGAAGCCAGAAATTTAACTGAAGTGGAGGAGATATTGAGCGCAGGCGGGGTATACCGCATACTGTTAGATAATTTTAATTTCGAGGATACCAGGCAGGCAGTTAAAATTATTGGAAGTCAATGTCTTACAGAATCTTCTGGCGGAATTAATGAAAAAACGATACGTGCTTATGCGGAGTGTGGAGTAGATTATATCTCCTCAGGCGCTCTAACGCATTCAGTGGCCAATAAAGACTTAAGCTTAAAAGCCGTATAAATGTCTGCAGAGATAGAGGAAAAACTAGATAAGATCCCGGTACTCAATTTACTGGTTAGATTTTTAAAGAAAATAAAACTATCAGCTTTTGAAGGACTTTCGCTTTACGATCTTATTGAAATGTACATTAAGGGAATTGTTGAAGGAGCACTATCTACGCGTGCGAGCTCTATAGCCTTTAGTCTTTTTATGGCCCTGTTTCCATTGATGATCTTCCTTATTACGCTGGCACCTTTTTTAATACAGTATTTAAGTGTCGGAAACGAACAATTTGACACGCAGTTTCTGGCTTTTCTAGAGTCCTTCCTTCCTACCGCGACAAATGATTATTTTGGAGAGATCTATCATCAGATCAAAGATCAGAAAAGAGGAGGCTTACTATCTTCTGCCTTTCTGATTTCCATTTTTCTTATGGCCAATGGGGTAAATGCAATTTTTGGAGGTTTTGAACACTCCTACCATATTAACCTGACCAGGAACTTTTTTAAACAGTATGCCTACGCCCTGATGGTGGGTTTAATTCTATCTGTATTAATTATTGTTGGTGCGGTGGTTTACTTATATTTTGAAGTATATGTCTTAAAGTATCTTAGCGACTTTGCTGCGAGAACTGGTGGATATGTTCTTGAAGAAGGAGTGATAAGAGGTGTTAGAATAGGGAAGGTTTTGTTTTTTGTTTTACTGACTTATTTTACCACGGCGATTTTGTACTATTTTGGCACAGCGGAGGGCAAACAGGCCAAATTCTTCTCCTACGGGGCTCTTATGACCACCCTGCTCTTTCTTTTAACTTCCTATCTTTTTGGGGTGTATGTTGAAAAATTTGCTCGATACAACGAATTGTATGGGGCCTTAGGCGGATTATTGATATTAATGGTATATATATGGTTAAATTCGAATATCTTGTTGCTCGGTTTTGAACTTAATGCGACTTTAAATTTTCTAAGGAAAAAACACCTCAAAAATGAAACGCCCCAATAACCTACTTGTCCTATGCCTATTTGTATTCTTTTGTCAGACCTCGATAGCCCAAAGTATCTTTGGCAGATGGAAAACCATTGATGACAGAACTGGACAACCCAAGGCTGTTGTCAATGTATATGAAGAAGACGGCCTGATGTATGGCAAAATTGAAGCCATACTTGAAGAAGGAAAAGAAGATGCCGTTTGTGTTAAATGTGATGGTGAAAGAAAAGATCAGCCTATTGTTGGCATGACCATTATTGAAGGTCTTAAGAAAAATGAGGATGACGAATGGAAGGGAAAGACCTTGTTCGACCCTGAACAGGCGATGACATTTCGCTGTAAAGTCTGGTTAAACCCAGACAATTCCAATGAACTGAAAGTTAGAGGCTACCTGGCCTTTTTATATCGTACCCAAACCTGGTTAAGAGTGGCAGAATAGATGCAAAGCAACAATGGAGTATTTTGTCAATGTAGTTCTTCCCATTCCTCTAGAAAATTTCTTTACCTATCGTATTACAGAAGCTGAAGCGAATTTTCTTCAGGTCGGAATGCGGGTGGCCGTCCCATTTGGTAAGTCTAAAATTTATACTGCCCTGGTGTATTCAGTTCATCAAACACCTCCTACAGCCTATGTTGCCAAGGAAATTGACGAGATACTTGATGAAAACCCTCTGGTTAACGAGTTGCAACTGAAGCATTGGCAGTGGATTTCAAGCTATTATATGTGCACCTTGGGAGAAGTGTTTAGAAGTGCATTACCCGGAGCCTTCCTTCTTGAAAGTGAGACCCTGATACTTAAGAACAAAGAAAGTGTGCTGCCTGATGAGGAGCTAAAAGACGATGAATTTTTGGTCCTTGAAGCCCTGGAGCATCAGCCATCGCTAAGGGTTAAAGACGTTATCAGTATCGTAGAAAAGAAAAGTGTATTGCCTCTGCTTAACAGGCTGGTACTCAAGAAAGCGGTGGTCTTAAAAGAGGATCTGAAGGAGCAATACAGACCTAAAATGGTCCGTTACGTACGCTTGAATCCCAATTACACTTCAGAAGAAAAATTAGAGGAGGTACTTGAGGAACTTTCCAGAGCTCCGAAGCAGAGTAGGGCAGTTTTGGCCCTTTTTCAAATTCAGGCCAGGACTAAAAAGGAGGTGAGCTTAGCAGAGCTCGAGAAAGAAGGCCAGGTGTCTAAAGCTGTTATTAGCAGTCTAATAAAGAAGCAAATTCTTGAAGAATTTTACCGGCAAACAGATCGTGTTAGTTTCGATGGCCAGGGGGAAAGAACAGCAATAAAATCTTTGAATGAATATCAAACTAAAGCCTTAGATTCTATATCACAATCCTTTGAAAGTAAAAACGTTACCCTATTGCACGGGGTGACTTCCTCTGGCAAGACGGAGGTCTATGTCCGCCTGCTTGCAGATTGCCTGGACTCCGGGAAGCAGGCCCTGTATCTCCTTCCGGAAATAGCGCTAACCACCCAGTTGATTTCAAGACTTCAGGAATATTTTGGAGAAAAACTTTCGGTGTATCATTCCAAATACAGCATGCACGAGAGAGTGGAGGTATGGAATAATGTACTAAACAAAAAGGAGAAGGCACAGCTCATTATCGGAGCCAGGTCTGCCATGTTCTTGCCTTTCTCAGATCTTGGTTTGATCATCATTGATGAAGAACATGAAAGTTCCTTTAAACAATTTGATCCTGCACCCAGGTATCACGCAAGGGATGCGGCCATTGTGTTGGCTGGGTTACACCAATGCAAGACCCTTCTCGGTTCGGCCACTCCCAGTATCGAGAGTTTTAACAATGCAAAAAAAGGGAAATATGGATATGCCTATATCCCCAGAAGATTTGGTAATGTACTAATGCCGGAAATTGAACTCGTGGATATTAAAACGCAGTATAGAAAGAAAAGAATGAACGGACACTTTTCTGAACAACTCCAGGAGGAGATTTCCACAACACTTGAGGCCAAAGAGCAGGTTATTTTGTTTCAAAACAGGAGGGGTTATGCTCCTATAGTAGAATGTACCACCTGCGGACATAGTCCACAGTGTCCTAATTGTGATGTAAGTTTAACGTACCATCAATTCAGAGATCAATTGAGATGCCATTACTGCGGACATCATCAACCGTTGAAGAAGGACTGCATGGCTTGCGGAAGTTTTACATTGGATACCAAAGGCTTCGGAACAGAACAAGTTGCTGAGGAGGTGAAACAACTTTTTCCGGAGGCCAAGGTGGGTAGAATGGATCTGGATACTACAAGGGGAAAGTACAGCTATGAGAAGATAATAACTGCCTTTGAGCAACAAGAGTTAGATATTTTAGTTGGTACCCAAATGCTGACAAAAGGGCTCGATTTCAGAAATGTAAATCTCGTGGGTATTATGAATGCCGATACCCTTTTAAATTATCCGGATTATAGGGCCCATGAAAGAAGTTTTCAGTTATTGACCCAGGTGGCCGGGAGGGCAGGACGTACCAAGAAGCGAGGCAAAGTGTTAATTCAGACCTATAATCCTTATCATCAAATCCTGAAGCAGGTGAGCACAGATGATTATCTGGGTATGTTTGAAGAGCAATTGTACGAAAGAGAGCAATATCGTTATCCGCCGGCCTATCGCCTAATCAGAATTACCTTAAAGGATAAGGATTACAACAAACTGAATGAAGCTTCGGCCTGGTTTTCAAGTGCCCTGAGAAATGTGTTTCGCAGTGGAATTCTTGGTCCTGAATTCCCTGTAATTCCAAGGATTCGCAATCAATATTTAAAGCATATTCTGGTAAAAACCTCCAAAGCGCAGTCCTTTGCCAAAACAAAAAATAGCATTAAAAGAATAGATAATTCCTTCAATGCTATTTCTCAGTATAAAAGTGTACGTGTAATCTACAATGTAGATCACTTGTAGTTATACATTGCTCAAAGCCTCTGCCAACTCCGTTTTCTTATTTCTACTTAACGGAATAGATCGGCCACTTACCTCCACATTCTTGCTGTTAAATTTCTCGATCTTCTCAAGATTAACAATATAAGATTTATGGATACGTAAGAACTTATCTTCCGGCAATTGCTTTTCAAAAGCTTTCATCGTAGATAGAATTACAATATTGGCTTCGTCTGTCACCAACTTAATGTAATCGCCTAGGGCTTCTATCCACTTAATATCATTAAGAATAACTTTTCTTTTCTTAAGATTACTTTTTACGAAGATATGTTCTTCGTCCTCATTAACCTTGTGCATTTGCTCATACTTAGACACTGCTCTTTTTACAGAGGCATCAAAGCGAGCCATGGTTATGGGCTTGTGTAAGTAATCTGTAACGTCATAGTCAAATGCCTTAAGAGCGTAGTCTGGCTTTCCTGTTATCAGTATTACCTGAGGCCTATTTTCTAAGGATTCAAGCAAGTCAAAGCCACTGATAATGGGCATTTCGACGTCCAGAAAAATTAAGTCAATCTCGTTATTCTTTATGCCGTTTTTCGCTTCAATAGCGTTGCTGTATTCGGCAACCAGGGCTAGATTTGGATGATTATTCACTAGTTTCGCAACCGCCATACGTTGCATAGATGAATCATCAACAACAATACTTCTTAATTTCATAAATGGGTCGATTTGTGGGGTTAAATCATCGACAAATTACAGAAAAAACGCGTTGAAGTGCAACAAAAGTTGTAAACATTGCGCAAAATCGTGTGTGAATGCCAATGATCATAAGATTTTCAGTTTTAGGTTAAGTTCAATTTTATGATTCTTCTACCTATAACGAAGATTTTTCCGTTTTCTTGTGATTAGTGTGAAATATTGTTACTTTTGCGCTCCTAAAAATTGATATTTATATGAATCATTACGAAACTGTTTTCATTTTAAATCCCGTTCTATCTGATACACAGATAGAGGAAACAGTAAAGAAATTCGAGGATTTCTTAAAAAAGAACGGAGCCAAAATGGTCTCCAAAGAAAATTGGGGCCTAAAAAAATTGGCTTACCCAATTCAGCACAAAAAAAGTGGTTTTTACCACTTATTTGAATTTACCGCACCTGGCGAAGCAATTGCTCCTTACGAGCAAGAGTTTAGAAGAGATGAGCGCATCATGCGTTTCCTGACCGTTAAATTGGACAAGCACGCCATTGAATGGGCAGAAAAAAGAAGAACAAGACTAAAAGCTAAATCGTAAGGAAAGATGGCAACATTACAGCAACAGGCGAAAGGTAAAAAAGATGGGGAGATCAGATATCTTACCCCGCTTAACATCGAAACAAATACTCAGAAGAAGTATTGTAGATTTAAAAAATCTGGGATCAAGTATATCGATTACAAAGATCCTGATTTCTTAATGAAACTGGTAAACGAACAAGGTAAATTATTGCCTAGAAGACTTACCGGAACTTCCATGAAATATCAGAGAAAGGTGGCGCAGGCTGTCAAAAGAGCCCGGCACTTGGCATTAATGCCTTATGTAGGTGATTTATTAAAGTAAAAAGAAGGTATCATGGAACTTATATTAAAGGAAGACGTACAGAACTTAGGTTTTAAGGATGACGTTGTTACAGTAAAAAATGGCTACGGTAGAAACTACCTAATTCCTAATGGCTTAGCCACTATGGCAACACCTTCAGCTAAAAAGGTTTTAGCGGAGAATCTAAGACAAAAAGCACATAAAGAGAAGAAGATCATAGACGAGGCCAACAAGACGGCCGAAGCGCTTAAAGGTCTTGAGATAAAGATTCCAGCGAAGGTAGGAGCAGCAGGGAAATTGTTTGGATCAGTTACCAATATTGATCTTTCTGCAGCCCTCGAAAAGGCGGGTCATGAAATTGACAAAAAATACATCAGTATTAAAGGTGGCGCAGTTAAGCGTGCCGGTGCTTGCGAAGCTCAGATTAGACTTCATAGAGAGGTTTTGGTCGATTTAGGCTTTGAAGTAGTTGCGGAAAAGAAGTAGAAATACACATTTCGTTGATAACTTAAAATAGCTATGCATGCATAGCTATTTTTTTTGTCTTATGTTTGCCAGACAACGGTCTAAACAAACTTAAATGAAAGCTAAACTACTTCTTGGAATGCTGTTCCTTTTTTGTATGGGTTCAGCATTTGCGCAGGTCACCACGTCCAATATTCGAGGGACAATCTCAGACGATCAAAGCGCTCCGTTACTAGGAGCTAACATTGTTGCAATCCACACGCCTACGGGTACTAAGTATGGGGCGATAAGCAATGAAGATGGAAGATTTAACTTATTGAATCTAAGGGTAGGTGGGCCTTATGAGGTTACCATTTCCTATGTAGGATTTAAGGAGTACAAGCAAAATGACGTCTTTCTAACTCTGGGGAAGACTTTCAATATGGATGTTAATATGACCTCTGAAAGTCAGGCCCTCGATGAAGTAGTGGTAGTTTCGGACAGGGGAGGCACCTTTGGAAGTGACAGAACAGGGGCCGAAACCAGTGTAGGGCGAAGAGAGCTCACCAGACTTCCAACAATCACAAGATCTACCAACGATTTTACCAGATTAGAACCTACGGCAAGTGCCGGATCTTTCGGGGGTAGAAATGACCAGTTTAACAACTTTTCGTTAGATGGAGCGATATTCAACAACCCTTTTGGTTTGGATGCTGCACAGCCAGGCGGGCAAACAGAATCTAACCCCATTTCTATCGACGCCATAGATCAGATTCAAGTGACCACCGCTCCTTATGACGTTACCCAATCCGGATTTACCGGCGCTTCTGTAAACGCGGTAACCAAGAGTGGAACCAATGAGTTCTATGGAACGGTGTACGGGTTTTTTAGGAATGAGGATATGACCGGAGGAAAGATCCAGGGCGACGATGTTTTCAAAGCAGACCTAAGTCAAACCCAATACGGAATAAGTGTAGGAGGCCCCATAGTTAAGAACAAACTTTTCTTCTTTGCCAATTTTGAAAGAGACGAAAGAACAGATCTCGGTTCTGGTTTTGTTCCCAATAGGGGAGCAGGTACCATCAACGAGTCCAGAGTCTTAGCTTCAGATTTTGATTTGGTAAGTAATATTTTAAGCCAGGTGTCTATAGGGAATGGCCAATTTTATGATCCGGGGAGATTTGAAGGTTTCAATTTTGATCAGGAATCGAGCAAAGGTATTTTTAAGTTAGATTGGAACATTAATGACAAGAATAGATTAGCGATAATTTATAACTTCCTGAATGCTTCTAAAGAGAAGCCAGCTCACCCGACAGCACTGGGAAGCAGAGGGCCAAATCTTACTACGCTGCAATTTGAAAATGCGGGCTACCAGATCAACAATAACATTAGATCTGTACAGATAGAATTGAATTCAACACTCTCTGATGAAGCCATAAACAAACTGCAAATTGGTTATACCCATTTTGATGATTTTAGAAGACCAAAATCGACACCGGCCCCTGCCATTACTTTACTGGACGAAACCGGTAGTTCTAATTATATTATAGCTGGGCACGAACCGTTTTCTATTAATAACAGGTTGGACCAAAAGGTTTTTCAGGTCACCAACAATCTGAACTTCTTTAAAGGAGATCATACTTTTACGGTTGGCTTTTCTTTTGAGAAATTTCAATTCGACAACTCCTTTAACTTAGGGGTTTATGGCGCTCAGGGAACTTTCTTCCCTACAGGCTCCATTGCAGATTTTAGAGATCCTGCCAATGAGGCCGCCTTGGTGGCGTTTTATCAAAATGCCATTAGCGGGGCCATTGCCGCCAACCGTTCCTTAGAGGCCAATGGAGAAGGAAATGCCGGAGGTTGGGCCCTGGCCGAGACCAATGTGGGCCAATTGGCCTTTTACCTCCAGGATGAGTGGAATATTGTAGAAAATTTTAAACTTACCTACGGTATTCGTTTTGATAAACCGCTTTATTTTGATTCTGCCGAGAAAGCACAGGATGTTATAGATGTGGCTCCAGCCGTGGTTCCCGGGGTTCCTTACTTTGATCCCGAAACAGGGCAGAATGCCTTTTTTGACTCTACCCAATTGCCAGACAATGATTTTCTGGTTTCGCCTCGAGTAGGTTTTAATTGGGATGTCCATAACGATAACACCCTTCAGATCCGTGGAGGAACAGGTGTTTTTACAGGTCGTTTCCCCTTTGTATGGCTAGGGAATCAAATTGCGAATCCCAATATTTTCTTCCTTACTCCTGTTGATCCTGATTATCAGTGGCCTCAGGTTTGGAGGTCTAGCCTGGGAGCAGATCTGCGTATGGACAATGGGGTAATCCTTACTGCCGACCTTTCATATACCAGTGACATTAACGGACCTCATGTGCAGAACTGGGGATTAAGGCCTCCTTCCGCCACCTTGATAGGGGTAGATAACAGGCCTGTTTATGCCGCTGGAGACCGGGGAGATAACGCCTATGTTTTTACCAACTCAGACAAGGGTCGCATTTTTAATGCAGTACTGAAAGCACAAAAAACCTTTGATAATGGATTATACACCAGTTTGGCTTATAGTTATCTTGACTCTAAAGATGTAAATTCTATAGAGGCCGAGATTACCAGTGATGCTTTTGACGGTAACGCCATTTCGGGTAATGCTAACGATGCGGTCTTGTCTCATTCCAGGTACGGAGATACGCACAGATTTGTTGGAGTAATTTCCAAAGCGTTCAAAACGGGAACTACAGTTTCTACCTTTTTTGAATACGCCCAGGGTGGCAGATTTAACTATTTGACTGCAGGGGACCTTAACAATGATGGTGTTCTTTCTAGAAGTAATGATTTGATCTATATCCCCACTTCTTCTGAGATTGGCCAGATGAATTTTAGCGGCCCCGGACAAGCAGAGGCTTTCGAGGCTTTTATACAACAAGATGATTACCTAAGTGATAACAGGGGAAGCTATGCAGAACGTTATGGAGCTCTGGCTCCCTGGAGAGGACGCTGGGATCTTAAGATTTTACAGGATATAAAGTTTGGAAATAAAAATACCCTACAACTTAGTTTAGATGTATTGAATCTGGGGAACCTGATCTCTTCTGATTGGGGAGTAGTAGAGATCCCTACCAATCCTGAGGTGCTTAGTGTGAGCTTCCCTCGGGACATGAATGGCAATATTACCAGTTTTGATCCTACCTATACATTTGATACAAACCTTACAAGCACCTTTAGCGCCAATACCGATTTAATATCACGCTGGCAGGCACAGTTAGGGGTGCGTTACATATTTAATTAGACGCTAGCTTCAAATAATTGCTCGATGAGTGCAAAGGCTATATTTTAATATAGCCTTTGTTATTTTTGCAGTATGAAATAAAATGAGGAAATACAAGGAATGATGAAGTATACGAGACTTACAAAGCAACAATTGGAAGAGTTGCATCCTGAATTTATAAATTTTTTGGCAACGCAATCTATTACTGCCGAAGAATGGGCCAATATAAAAGAAACCAGGCCCCATGTGGCCGAGGAAGAGCTAGATGTTTTTAGCGATCTGGTTTGGGAAGGCGTATTGAGTAAGGTAGCGTACCTGGAAAATATATCTGCGCGTCAGATGCACCTTTTTAATACCACCGAAAAGGAAATGAAATTGCTTTCAGTGAAAGTGATGAATCCGGACATAGACCTAACCACTCCTACAGGATTTTCCTGGTTTAAGAAAAACTGGCAATCCGATTTTGTGGAATATCTGACAGCCTCCAAAGCCTATACCGAAGATAAGAACTTGGATAAATTTAAGCTGATACAGCAAGGAGCTGTGATCACTAAAGGCGAATTGTATCAGTGGTTTGATAAGATTATTGAGAACTAGATCAATTTTGACTAAGGGATACTACCCCTCCGATCCGCTGTTGGCGGACCACCTCCCCTTACAAGGGGAGGAGCCAAAACTCCAAATACTTCCACTATTAAGAACATATATCAAAGCTTTGTATTCAATTCCTCCCCTTTTTTAGGGGGAGGTGGACCACGCTAAAGGCGTGGGACGGGGCGTCCAGTAAGTGGGTTCAAAACGTCATTACAAGCCAACTCCAATATCTCTCAACCTTTGCTATGGAGCGAAAGTTTTAATCAAAAACAAAAGAATATTTTTCTTATTGATGGATGTCATCTCTTTTTCCGTAGTGTTGGGATCATGTGCGTAAAGAATTATTGAAGCCTTGGAAATAATTTAGCACATGAGAACGATTTTTAAAATAACTGTATTTTAAAAAACACATAGTGAAAAAGTGCCTTTTCTTTGGTTCGTTTCTTTGGGCAAGCAAAGAAATGAACATAGCATGGATGATTAAAGCTGTTATTTTCAACTTGGCAGGCTACCACCTTAAGACTATATTTGCAACAAATTTAAAAAGTGCTCCTAGGTACCGGTCTTGGTCCTCGAACCAAGTGTGAAGGTATTTGAGCTGTAAAAACGAGATAGCTCAAATATTTTAAAAACCTAATGGCACAAAAACCATCCATTCCCAAAGGAACTCGAGACTTTTCTCCGGCGGAGATCGCCAGGCGCAATTACATCTTCAACATTGTAAAGAAGCATTTTAGACTGTATGGTTTTCAGCCTATAGAAACCCCGTCTTTTGAGAATTTTGATACACTTATGGGAAAATATGGGGATGAGGGAGACCGACTCATTTTTAAAATTCTGAACTCAGGGGATTTTATCAGTAAAGTGGACGACGTTACCTATAGTTCTAAAAATTCGAATTCGCTTACCCCCAAAATTTCGGATAAAGCTCTAAGATACGATCTTACCGTGCCCTTTGCCCGCTATGTAGTAATGCATCAAAATGAAATAGACTTTCCCTTTAAAAGATATCAAATTCAACCCGTATGGAGGGCAGACAGGCCTCAACGGGGACGATTCAGAGAGTTTTATCAGTGCGATGCAGATGTAGTGGGAACAGATTCCCTATTGCAGGAAATAGAACTCATAGCCTTATACGACGCTGT
>JBFOMC010000074.1:0-15854 GCA_040830565.1 Flavobacteriaceae bacterium | reverse complement strand
GGAGAAAGGCTATGGTACGTACCTGGGTTTGATAAGTTAAAACCTTTGGCACAAGTAGTTACCGCTAGGAAAATGGAAGTATTTGCTGCGGTCCTCGATTATATGGATATGGAAATTGGAAGGCTAATCAAATACCTAGAGGACAACAATTTAAGAGAAAACACCTATATAGTCTTCTTTTCGGACAACGGTCCAGATGTTGCTCAAAAAGCTGAGACATATAAGAAATATCCAGCTACGAATAAGGCAAATTGGATGGCCAAGACCTACAACCACGGTCATGACAATTGGGGTAGAAAAGGTTCTTGGACCGCCTACGGACCCTCATGGGCACAAGTCTCAGCAGCCCCTTTCAATGGAACTAAATATACTACTTATGAAGGAGGGATTCGTTCCCCATTGATTGTGGTAACACCTGAAAAAACCAATGCGGGACAAATAAATAAGGAAGCCCTAATGCAAGTTAAAGATATTGCTCCTACTTTCTTGGAACTTGCTGGAATTACTCTCCCTACAACCTTCAAGGGAAAACCAACCCTTCCAATGCAAGGTAAATCCTGGGTTGCAACAATCCATGGTCAGGAAAAGTCGCCAAGAACCGATTCTGACTATATAGGAGTAGAGCTTTGGAACTGTAAGGCGATTAGAAAAGGTCCTTGGAAGCTTGTCAGCATGGTTATCCCATACGGAAACGGAGAATGGGAACTTTACAATCTTGATGATGACGCTGGTGAGCGCTATAATTTGGCAGAATCCAATCCTGAAAAGCTCCAAGAGCTTATTGCGCACTGGGAAGAATATAAGACCGTCAATAATGTAATTGCACCCAGCAACTCAATTTATGATGGTTTGGAGGACAAACTACCTCCAAGGCCTGAATTCTATGATCCACACTTTGCCAGAGGTTCTGAGACAGTACCTGAAATCGATGATAAACAATAACAAATCAACATTTTAAAAAATGATCATGAAATATTTATATATCACTTTAGTAACCTTGTTCATGTTTGGGCCAGTCCGAGCACAACTTGATGGGCCAAGAACTTACTTGGCGGCTCCGAAAAAGCTGAATATTCTGAGTGCACACTTTATCAGTGCCCAGGCCAACGCTTCAATAAACAACTTGAGTTTTATTAACCCCGATGCCACGGTTGAAAGTAACTTATACATGCTGACCTACACAAGAAGTCAACCTGTTTTGGGCAGAACGTTTTTCTCAAATCTTATTGTTCCTGCTGGTAACATCACAGCGACTCTTAATGTTGATCCATTGGGCCCTGGGGCCACTTCATCCTCAGTTTTCCAACATGGTTTTGGCGATTTGACTTGGTTGAATACGATCAACTTAATAGGAGCGGAGGAGCTCATGATCAAGGACTTTGTAAGACATGAAAGCCCTTCTTTATTATATCTGCAAGCTGGTATCACTTTCCCCACAGGTCAATACGATTCTGAGAACCCTGTTAACATGGGAAGCAACCAGTTTAAGTTAAAACTTGGATTGCCATTTATTCAGCGAATTGGCCCTTGGATAACAGGAAAGAGTACCACATTTGAAGTTTTTCCTGCCTATACGATTATTGGCAAGAACAATGATTACCAAGGTCAGGAAGTAGAACAAAAGGGGCTGTTTACTTTGGAAAGTCATCTAACCAAGGACATTACCAAGAACGGTTATTTGTCATTGGATTACAGTTATATGAATGGCGGTAGTTCAGAGTTCTTTTCCAAAGAAACGGGCATGCTTGTTAATGAACAATCGGGACAAAATGTGCATCTGATTGGTGCTACATTGGGACTCAATATCAACGACAATTTTAATCTGACATTAACACATAATCAAACCTTTTCATCAGGAAATGATGATGTGTCTCTTGACGGTACCGTTACAAAAATTACACTAAGCTGGATTTTTCACGATTTCCAGAATAAGTTCAAAAACTATATGGGAGATTAGTTAGTTTTTTGAGTTTGATGTTTGGACCACCTGCCGACAGCAGGTGGTTTTTTATTGTCTTGCAGAAAATTTTACGTTGGGAAGCTAAGACAGTACGATGGGAAGTTCTTTCGTGTTTAGGGCCTTTTTCAGGGCTAAGTTTGACTAGAAATTATGTTTAACAATCTAAAAATATTTGTCATGAAAACAACACAAAAAATTTTACTCCTAGGACTAGTAGTGTTCTTTACCAGCTGCTCTAGCTTACGAGTTAGTAGTGAAACAGCCACCGGCACTAATTTGAAGAAATACAACTTCTATACGGTCGCCGATACTGAAGAAGGCTTTTTACCTAATGTGAACCCCACACAAAAAATGCAGCTACAATCAGCCATTGAAAAGCAGTCCAAGGCGCTTTCAACTGTTCAGAACAACTCTGGCGTCGCCGGTCCGGATGTATTGATCAACTATTTCGTAATAGTGGATACCAAACAGGACTTTGATACCTATACTAATTATTACGGGCGAAGAAGATGGCAATACCAAATCACGGATGTAGAAATAAGAGAGAATACCCAGGGAACTTTGATTATTGACTTTATCGATGCAAAGACCAACGAAGTTGTATGGCATGGAAGCACCTCTGGTGTTATCACAACAAACTCTATCAAGTTAGAACAAAAGATCAACGAGGCGGTTATAGCCATTTTTGATCAATATAAGAAAGACCAAAACCTTTAAAAACAACATCATGAAAACTAGAATTTTAACGGCATTATTTTTGACAATTGCCTTCTTACAAGTGAGGGCGCAAGACGAGGATTTTAATTTGGCAGGGATTTCCTATACTTTAAATCCTGCGGTAAGCCTGGAAAACCCCTCCAATCAACAACTTCAGGAAACAGAGATCAACCTCTCCGAGTTTAGGGCTTTCTTTATGGCACCTATCAAATTGAAGAATGACAAGACAACACTATTAGCGGGGATAGACTATACTTTTCTAGGCGGCCCATTAGAAGATCTGCCCAATGACCAAAGTGTAGAAGCAAATCTACATGCGATTAGATTTTCAGCAGGAATCAATCATAGACTGAACGAAAATTGGGCTGTAAGGGCAATTTTGTCACCCACAATTGCATCAGACTTTTCAGGAAGTTTGAGCTCAGATGCATTCACCTTACAGGCATCAGGACTTGTTAGACACATCACCGATAATGGCATCAAGTATGGCCTTGGAGCAGCTTATACCAATGGGTTTGGTGAGCCACAATTAGTGCCTTTAGGAGAGTTTGTTTATCGAAAGGGAAATTTAGATGTACTGGTTTTGGCTCCGGTACAGGCTGCCGTACGTTATCGTCTAAACAAAATAATACTTGGGTTTCGTGCAGATCTTCAGGGTAACGAATATGCTTTAAATGCAGGAGATGCTGGCTCCAATATTGGGCAGGTAGAAAGTGTAAAATTTTCCAGATACAATATCGGGCCCACCATTGCCACTGACCTATCAAAAAGTGTAAGACTTCAGTTGTCAGGAGGAATTTCTTTAAAGAGAAAACTCACGGCAACCGATGTGAATGGTGATACTGAAGACTATGGACTCGAAAATGGGGCCTTCATGAAAGCTAGCTTTTTATTGATAAGGTAATTCATGAATCTGAGAAATGAATTTATTCTAAATCTTTAGAAAAAACTCAAATGAAAGCACTCTTTAGTCTCCTAACGGTAGTATTGTTAAGCTTACATCTTGGTTTGGCACAATCCATGACCGAGCCTGCCGAGATCTATAAAAAAGTAAATGATGCGGTAGTAGAGGTAATTGCCAATTCTAAAGATCGCTCCAATCCTGAGTATACAGTATATGAAGAAGGACTTGGCTCTGGGGTGGTAATTTCTGAAAATGGCTTGATCATTACAGCGGCTCATGTGATCCAAACCGCTGAGCAGATCAAAATCAAGTTTACATCCGGGAGCGAAGTACCCGCAAAAATTTTAAGGCTTTCTAAGGGAGCCGATGTTGCCTTATTGGAATTGGCCTGGGTGCCAGAGGATTTAGTTGTAGTAGAACTGGCCAATTCTGATGAGGTGCAAATAGGGGAAAGGATTTGCATCATTGGAGCACCTTATGGTCTTTCACATTCCCTTTCTGTAGGTCACATCAGTAGAAAGCATCAGGAAGTCAATAAGACAAGTGGGTTTGTAAGAGCAGAATTCTTTCAGACCGATGCAGCCATTAATCATGGCAATTCCGGTGGGCCCATGTTCAATTCACAAGGAGAAGTGGTAGGCATAGTTAGTTCTATTCTGACAGAATCGGGAGGTTTTGAAGGAATTGGTTTTGCCGCTACTTCAAATATCACAAAAAAGTTAGTGGTGGATGAGAATAGTCTTTACACCGGACTTGATGGCTATTTTCTTGATGAGGCTATGGCATTTTTGCTTAATGTACCTCAAAAAGGTGGTTTGCTGGTGGAACGAGTAGTGCCACTGTCACCTGCTGACTTCGCAGGATTAAAAGGAGGTCTGTTGACTAAAGAATTTAATGAAGAAGAAATTGTTTTAGGAGGCGATGTAATTCTAAGCGTAAATGGAGTCAAACTTGAGTCCATGTACCTATTGGAAAAAGTAGTGGAGGATGTCAAAAAGACCAGAAACGAAAAAAGTACTTTGAGGATAGAGATTCTCAGAGGGGGTAGCGTCGAGAATTTAACCATTCAACTTAATAATTAAACCGATTTAAAACACACATCTATAATAATGGTACAAAAGATATTCACAAATAAATGCCCTAAATGCCATAGTGGTAAAATTTTCAAAGAAACCAATATTTATTTGAACTTTAGAAGTCCTAAAATGAATGAACACTGTTATGCATGCGGATTCAAATTCAATAAAGAACCTGGTTTTTTCTTTGGAGCCATGTACGTAAGTTATGTCCTCACAGTAGCTCAGGCAATCTTCACCTATGTAATCGCAAGTTTCTTTTTTGAGGAGAGGTTTGATTTACGGATTATCGGAATAATTGCTTTTGTCCTTGTTTTGTTATCCTCCTTTAACACCAGGATCTCTAGAATTATTTGGATATACATATTCAGAAATTACAGAAAGTAGTTTTTGGAGACCTTAAATTGAAGCGATTAATTTCTCATTATAATCATCCAGAATATCTGTAGGAAGCGATTTCAGGTAGATCTGGGTAGTGTTCAGTTTACTATGTCCTAACATGGCGGAAATGGCCTGTAGTGGAATATTTTTAAGCATGGCCTGGGTGGCAAAACTATGCCGAGACACATAGGTTGTTAGGCGGTGCTCAATTTTACAGAGTTTGGCAATCTCCTTCAATCCTTTATTGTATCGGTGCCTTTCCCAATCAATGTCCTTGTATTGATCTTCAAGTTTTTCTCTCTGGATTACAGGAAGAATAAAATCTTCCCTGCTTTTACCTTGAATGTAAAAATCCAAAAGTTCCTGGAGTGATTCGGTTATTTTGATGTTATAGATTTTCCCTGTCTTTTTACGTTGAAGTTGGACACGGCCTGCCACAATGTTCTCCAGCTTTAAAAAGCACATATCAACGAAAGACATTCCATATAGCATGTAGGAGATCAAAAAATAATTGCGATAGTGGAATAGCTTAGAGCCTTTTTCTACTTTAAGTTCCATGATCTTCTTCAAGCCGTCAGCAGGCAGTGCCCGTTTGGCTGTAGGTGTCATCCTGATCTTATAATGGTAAAAAGGATAGGCCTCTCTTTCAATATAGCCCTCTTTTATCCCTTTGTTATAAATGGCTTTTAGTGTCCTCATATAGGAGGCTACCCCATTAAGAGTGTTTCCTTCTTTGGATAGGTGGAATTGCTCAAACTTCTTTAGAAAATCATAATTGATCTCATTAAATCTGATATCCTTTCCTTTTGAAAAAACTCGGAGGATTCCAACCAGGCATTTATAGGTAAGCGCGGTTCCATAACGTTGTGAGGCTTTTAGTTCTTCCACTTTTTCCTCACCAAAGGCTAGGAAGGAATCAAAGTTCTTTTTTCGAGAAATACGTTCTTTAACTTGATTTATGGACATATAATTAAGTTCGCCCCTGTCGTACAACTTGTTTAGGATATCTACCATTCGCGCCTTTTCCTTTAAAAGAAGGTTATTCACTCTACTCACATTCCAGGAACCGGGCCAGGAAGGTTTTATCTCAGATTTTCGCTCGTCCCAATAGTAAGGATGCACAGAAAAACCAGAGGCCAAGGAGGTAGTTTTTCGGTGATGGGTAAGCCGAAAAATAATGGGGTAAGAGCCGTCTTTTTTCTTCCTTCTTTTGTCTAGTAAAAGGCTTAAAAATGTCTTCACAAATCAGAAGTTACTAAAAAAATTTGCAAACAATTTGCAAACAAAACCTTGATATCATATGATTTTAAATGAAATCAAATTAAATGTAAGTATCACATAATCAATATTTTAAAATGATTTTTGATTAACAAAAAACCTCTTCGGTCGCCGCTGTTAATCAGAGGGTCACTGGTTCGAGCCCAGTCTGAGGAGCGATAGCGACGAAGAGCCCCGCAAGGAATGCGGGGCTTTTTCTTTGGAAATTATTTTCTGCAACAAATGCCTTTCCTCACGATCTCCAATTGTTATGAACTGACTGTATCGAAAATTGCTCAATGGCATTAACCTTGCCCTAGTGGAGAAAGCTTGTGACAATCCAATAACCATTAGAAAATGCCAACAATTCAAAATAACCGGAACGGCCGTTTACTAACATCAAAAAATAAGGTAACTTACACCTCAGCTCTTGAATCTTAAAAAGATTCCTCTTTGATATAATGCTAACTAATAATTTCAATATGCGCATAGACAAACCTTTAAGCCTAGTCGTTTCCTTATTATTTATTTTGTCCATTATGGCTTTGGGCTGCGGTCAGGAAAAGAGTTCTTCTGAAACTGAGAAATCGGCGAACCTGGTAAATCCGGAGGACTGGCCAAGCATAAAACCGCTACCATTAGATCCGGAAATTGAAGCAAAAATAGACGACCTATTACCAAAGTTGACATTGGAACAGAAAGTAGGTCAGGTAATCCAGGCAGATAACGGCTCTGTCACTCCAGAAGAAGTGAAGCAATATCGCCTTGGTTCGGTATTAAGTGGTGGGAACTCAGCCCCTGGGCCATTGCCTTATGCGGACACAAAAACATGGCTGGCGATGGCAGATAAATATTATAACGCATCCATAGATGAAGAAGGTGTCGAAGTCGCTATACCCTGTATATGGGGAATAGATGCAGTGCATGGTCATGCTAACCTAAAAGGTGCCATAATATTTCCCCATAACATTGGGCTTGGCGCCATGAACAATCCTGATCTAATGGAACAAATTGCCGCAGTTACTGCTCATGAGCTTACTGTATCTGGTCACGATTGGACCTTTGCTCCAACTTTGGCCGTACCCCAGGATGTACGCTGGGGTAGAAGCTATGAAGGATTCTCTGAAGACCCTGAGATTGTAAGGTCTTATGGAGATCGCATTGTCTATGGCCTGCAAGGTCGTTTCGGAGAAGCTGATTTTATGGGAGACGGGCGAGTCATATCCAGTGCAAAGCATTTTCTCGCCGATGGGGCTACAGAAAAAGGAGTCGATCAGGGCGATGCCCTGATTAGTGAAAAAGAATTACGTGAAGTGCATGCGGCTGGTTACTATAGCGCTATACCTGCAGGAGTGCAAACGGTAATGGCCTCCTTCTCAAGCTGGCAGGGTAGAAAACTACATGGCGATAAGGAACTCTTGACGGATGTCCTAAAAGGGCAACTGGGATTCAACGGCTTTGTGGTAGGCGACTGGAATGGTCATGGGCAGGTGCCCGGTTGTACAAATACCGACTGTCCTCAGTCGCTGAATGCAGGTCTTGATATGTACATGGCGCCAGATAGCTGGAAAGATCTATACAAGAGTACGTTGGAACAAGTAAAGAGTGGGGAGATCCCCATGGCCCGCTTGGACGATGCGGTACGTAGGATCCTTAGAGTGAAAATTGCTTCAGGAATCTTTACCAAAGGAGCGCCAAGTACACGGAAGAACGCCGGAGATGAAAGCCTTCTGGCACTACCCGAACACAAAAAAATTGCAAGACAGGCAGTTCGGGAGTCAATGGTCCTGCTTAAGAACAATGACCATACTTTGCCATTAGACCCTTCCAAGACTGTTTTGGTCATCGGTGATGGAGCAAAAAGTATCTCTAAAGCATGTGGTGGTTGGACACGTTCTTGGCAAGGTACTGGACATACCAATGAAGAGTTTCCCAATGCAGACACAATTTTTGACGGTATTGAAGAAGCGGTGAATACAGCCGGTGGCAAAGTAATATATTCGGCTGCGGGAGATACAAGTATAAGTGCTGATGTCGTAATTGCCGTATACGGAGAAGATCCATATGCAGAATTTCAGGGAGATCGAGAAAATCTTGACTTCGTCCCAAACGGTTTTGACGTAGGTAAGTTGACAGAATTTAAAAGTAAAGGTATACCCGTAGTCTCTGTTTTCTTATCAGGACGTCCAATGTGGTGCAACCCTGAAATAAACCAGTCAGACGCCTTTATTGCCGCGTGGCTGCCTGGTAGCGAGGCAGGTGGTATTTCAGATCTGTTATTTCAAAGCGACTCCTCCTTTGATTTTACAGGTCGTTTGTCCTTCTCATGGCCTGCAAGTGCAGTAGTTTCTAAAGACGCTGAACCACTTTTTAAATTGGGCTATGGTCTTTCCTATAACAATCCCGTTACAGTGAATCAGCTTTCCGAAAATTCGGGCTTGGAGGATAGCGGAATAGTATCTACTGGTGAGTTTTTTAATAAAGGCATTCCCGTCGAGCCTTGGGGACTATGGTTAAGCTCAGGGGATCTGGTTAAACAAATTGCGAGCTTCCCTACTTCTGTGGGGGGACTCATTATTAGTAAAACGGATCACATGGGCCAGGAAGATGCGTTGAGAATAAAATGGACTAAATCCGACTATGATCAAATGCGGATTAGTGCAAATTCTCCCAATGACATGGCCCGTCAGGCGAATGGCGCCATGGAACTTACCTTCTCTGCAAAGTCGTTTAAAGCGGGCGAATCAGTTGTTCAAATAGGCATGTGTGCTTCAGATTCATGTGATAAAACCCTTAATATCAGCATCGATGGGGATGAGTGGCAAGAATACCGCATAAGCCTGAGTTGCTTTGAAAATCTGGGGGTAGATATGACCAAAATTAGCTCTGCATTAATGATTACGGCAGGAGAAGGTACAGATATAGGACTAGGTAATATTCGCTTGGAATCTGATATTGATGCAAAACCCGGATGTGACGGAAAATAAGGCATATCCCGTTTTCTAAATGCAATACAAATAGGGCCGACGAAAGTTGGTTTAAGTATCGATTGAATAATGAGGACTATTAGCTGGAAATTAAGCCTAAAATCTGATCCCGAAAAAGTGTTTAATCTGCTTACTACGGCCGAAGGGATAGCGAAATTTTGGTCTGAAAAGGCTGTTGTAGAGGATAATTCGATTCACTTCGTTTTTCCAAATTCACAGGAATATAAGGGGAAGATATTAAAGGTTGTTCCCAGCAAGGAATTCCATCTTAACTACTTTGATAGTATAGTAAAATTTAAACTAGAACCTAATGTCACTAATGGTACAGACCTTATCCTGATCAATGAAGAAGTAGATGAAACTGAATTTTCAGAGGTTCATGCAGGATGGATATCGGTATTAATGAATCTTAAGGCGGTAGCTGATTTTCAGTGCGACCTGAGGAATCATGACCCTAAAAGGACCTGGGGTCAGGGCTATGTGGATAATTAAAAGTATACTATTGGCAAAGGTCATGCCTTTTTGCTTTTACGAGTCAATGTCAAATCTATTCGAGATATTCAGTGACTTTTGACTCAAAAAAGGAAAAATCATATCCTCCTGTGAAATAATCAACAATAATCCCCTCCCTGTTTATAAGAAACGTCATTGGCCTTTCAGATTGTATGTCGGCCCAAGTAAATTCATTTGAATAGGCCGCAGTTGCCACAAAGGGCCTCTTATTCGCAAATTTGATCAGGCGCTCTTTGTCCTCATCGGATAATGCGATCACTTCTAAGCCCTGCTCTTCATATTTGCTCTGTAATTTGTTAAGTTCGGGCATTTCCTTTATACATGGGGCGCACCAAGTGGCCCAATAATTTAATAATACCACTTTACCTTTATAATCACTTATGTTCTTTTTGGAATCATCCGCTAATAAGTAAAAATTGAACGGAGGAGCGGGTTTATCATGTAGTGCTTCCAATCCATTTAGGACTTTAGAAATCCTAGGCTTCATTTTTGCGACTTTTGCAAAAGCAAAACCACTTAGGAGCATTAGAAATACCAGGCCTATGGCGCTCAAATAAGATAAAAACCCCTTAGGGAGAAAGTATTTGTTATTTCTAACTAATCGATATAAAATTAAGCCGGCCACAAGTATTAAGCCGCCAGTTATTAATTGCCCCCACTGTATGATAAACTTGGCGTTGTTACCTATAAAGTCTTCCATTTTAAAGCCGGTTTTCTTTAAGACGATTAGCAGCTCGATATGTTACTAAAAGAACAACGGCTTAGGCGGTGACAATAGAGGTATTGGAATAAACTAGGATGAATGGCCACTTTTTCCTTATTTTTAAAACAACTAACTTTTGGCTTTAGGTATCTTCCAAGCAGCGAGTTGAGCGTTAGACTTGGTTTCCGTGTCATGTGGAGATCTGTTTTCCAACCTTAGCCAAAACCATTACCGTTCCCCCTTAAACATTTGAATATTTAAGATGATCTACGCAACTCATTATTGCTTTAAACCAACAATTATGAAAAAACTACTACCAATACTTTTTTTCTTCTGTCTTTTCTCTAAACTGGGCGCACAAGAACAAGCCTCTCCAATCTTGTTTATTTATGATGCCAGCGGTTCCATGTGGGGGCCTTTAGAAGGGAAAACAAAAAAGGAGATCGCCTCAGACGTATTATCAACTACGGTTGGCAACTTGCCAGAAAACCAAAAAGTCGGGTTAATTGCTTATGGGCATCGTACCAAAGGGGATTGCGATGATATAGAATACATGGTAGACCTGGCAAACACCGCAAAAGACAAGCTCACCAATGCGGTAAAAGAAATTAATCCAAAAGGTAAAACTCCATTAGCCCGCAGCACTACCATGGCCATTAATTCCTTAAAAGAGTCCAATACCAAGGCTACAATTATTTTAATTACAGATGGTATTGAATCATGTGATGGCGCCATTTGCAAAGTGGTGTCTGATGCGAAAGCTAACGGCATAGATTTTAAGTTGCATATTGTAGGCTTTGGTTTAAAAGAAGGGGAAAAGGAACAATTAAAATGTGCCGCGATCGCTGGAGACGGAAACTACTATGATGCAGCCAATGCTGCGGGTCTGGGGGAAGTGCTAACTGAAGCTACCAATCAAACGGTTGATGAGCCAGAGGGCAATTTTTCTATTTATACGACGAAAAACGGCGAAGCGGTAGATGCCTGGGTAAAGGTAAAAGATGCTTCAACCAAAAAGGATACCGATGCCGCTAGAACCTACAGAGATACGGCCTTTGTGTATCTCCCGCCTGGAAAATACGAGCTAGAAATAAAACCTTTGGAGCAAACTGATATCACCGCCACCACCATTACCATAGAAATGCAAGAAGGTGAGACCAAGCATCAAGACATCAGTTTTGACAGCGGGATACTAAATGTCTCTGCCCTGAACAATGGTGAGGGTTGGGATGCCACAGTAAGAGCTGTTTATGCCGGAACTACCAGGCAAGCAGCGGTAAGCAGAACCTATGGGAAAGCTGTAGACCTTGAATTAAACCCTGGTCTTTATGATGTAAATATTCTCATCTTGCAGGTTAAAGGCACTGCAACAAAGTATACTATAGAGCAAGTTGAAGTAAAACCAAAGGAAACCACTCCCATTAGTCACGCTTTTGAGAGCGGGGTAGCCATGATTGGGGTACAAACATCAAGTGGCGACCTTATCGACGCCACGGTTAATTTTGATGAGGTTACCAGCGGCAAGAATGTCGCCGGAGGCAGAACCTATACCTCATCAAAAAATAACCCCAGAAAGTTTATACTGAATCCGGGAACCTATAGGGTAAAGATTGTTACTCTGGGTGCGCACAAAGGGAATTCTGATACCTTTAGTATTACTGTAAAAGCCGGAGAAACTGTTGAAAAGATTATAACCTACTAATAGGAGAATTGGTAAAACTACCATTTTGTATAGTTGTAGTATATTCTGCCGCAAGGTTTAAAGGATTTTATAAGTTCACTTATGAGCCTATTTTGGATTTCTTAAGGCAGGACCCGGTCTCTTTCATAATTTAGTATTCAGTATATTTGAGAGTACTTCATATCGATTGACATGGCTTTTTTGGACAAGAATAAATATGCGGGCTTCCTTTTTCTGCTGTGCGTAGCTATGTCTTCTTGTAATAGCACAGAGCACTTTGAAGAACCTTTACCGGAAACCGTTGATTTCAATTTTCATGTAAAGCCCATACTGGTACAAAATTGCTACCTCTGTCATGGTCCGGATCCAAGTAGTAGAAAAGCCGACTTAAGACTAGACACCTATAAGGGCGCCACAGCTCTTTTAGAAGAAGGAGGGCAGGCCATTGTCCCCGGGAGACCTTCAAAAAGTGTATTAATTCACAGGATAAATCACAAAGAAGAAGATCAGGTAATGCCCCCTCCGGAATCTAACTACAAACTTTCGTCCAGGGAAAAAGCATTGCTAGAAAAATGGATAGATCAAGGAGCCGAGTGGAAGGATCATTGGTCTTTTATCAAACCGGAGACCAATATTGGCCTAACGGATATGAGGGCAATAGATAGATTAATAGACCATCAAATTGAGCAAAAAGGGCTAAAAAAGTCTCCCCAGGCAACAAAAAATGCCTTAATCAGAAGAGTATCTTATTTAATTACCGGCCTTCCCCCAACTCCAGAAGCCGTTGAAAATTTTTTGACAGACAACTCCCCAGATGCTTATAGCAATATGGTAAACACTTATCTGGATGCTCCGGCTTTTGGCGAACGATGGGCGAGGCACTGGATGGATTTAGTGCGTTACGCAGAGACCAAAGGCCATGAATTTGATTATGCTATTACTGGTGCATGGAAATACCGAGATTATCTTATCAGAGCTTTCAATGAAGATGTTCCTTATGACCAGTTTTTAAAAGAACATTTGGCCGGAGACCTACTTTCTGAAGTTCGTTATAGTGGAGATACGGGTATTTCGGAATCTCCTCTCGCTACTGCTTTTTATGCCATGGGGGAAGGCACCCATAGCCCGGTAGATATCAAACAAGATGAAGCGGATCGAATTGATAACATGATAGACGTTACCTCAAAAACCTTTCAGGGGTTAACAGTAGCCTGTGCCAGATGTCATGATCATAAGTTTGATCCTATTTTAACAGCAGACTATTATTCAATGTACGGGATAATGGAAAGTACGAGATTTTCGCCGGTCTCGGCAGATAGAACCGCAGACCAACAAATGGCGGCTAAAGAAATAGAGGAGGTAAAAAACTATATTGAGAAGCTCATCGCCAAGACATGGCATGACGTACAAGCCGGTTCAGAACCCTCACTGGCAAAGAAGGGAAGTGATCGCTCTACAAGCCCGGGATCCTATCAGCTCCTGGGAGATTTTAGAAACAAAGATCTGAATGGTTGGAGGAGTGATGGCTTGGCCTTCGGCAATGTAACCACTTTGGGGGAACCATTAATTGATGGTGCCGGAAACCTGATTGGCCTGGATAGGGGAAGAGCCTCGAGTAGGCGTGTTGCCAACGAAGTTTTTGGGGCATTAAGATCCCCGAATATTGTCCTCGAAAAAGATTTTATTGGGATACGAGCAAGAGGAAACAGAAGTACTCTACGTATAATAATTGATAATTTTCAACTGATTCAAAATCCGATCTACGGAGGGTTGCAGCAAGGGGTCAATGAATCGGGATGGTATAATTATGTTTTTGATGTAAGTGCTTGGAAAGGCCATAAAGCCTACATAGAGGTTTTACCTGGGGGCTTTAAAACCCATAGTTACGAGCTTCCTGAAGACGCATATATCGAGGTGGAATATGCCATAAGTTATGAGAATACATGGCCAGAGGAAGTAGAGTATACTTGGGCAACGACAGCTACGCACCCAAAAGAAAAACTGTCCAGAACCTGGGTGAACGAGATAAATGAACAATTGAAAAAAGGACGCTTAAGAGAAGATTTCAAGGAACTGAAATCTCTTGTAGATAGTAGCACACAATTGGCAGCTCAATTAAAAGACACTTCTTTTTTTTACGGTATAAAAGAGGGTTTCGGGATCAACAGTCCTGTTTTTATTCGAGGAAATTATCAGGACCCGTCTGAAGATCTCGTTTCTAGAGGGTTTTTATCGACCCTATCCAAAGATAGCTCTTTTCAAACGAAGGGTAGTGGGCGTCTGGAATTGGCTGAAGCTATGTTAAACAAGGACAACCCACTTACTTCCCGCGTTATGGTAAATAGGATCTGGCACCTATTGTTTGGTAAGGGGATCGTGGAAACTGTGGATAATTTTGGAGCGCAGGGTAAACTCCCCTCCCATCCCGAGTTGTTAGATTTCTTAGCTGTCAAATTTCAGCAAGACGGTTGGTCTGTGAAAAATATGATCCGATATATCGTGAATTCGGAAGCTTTCCAAAGAAGCACTGTCAGAGATGAAGAATTGACCTCTAAAGACCCTACCAATCAGTATTTGGCTTCCTTTCCACTAAGACGTTTAGAAGCTGAAGCGATCAGGGATGCAATCCTGTCCGTTACGGGGAATCTAAACTCTAAACTATACGGCCCGCCGGTGCCTACTTACTTAACTGAGTTCATGCAGGGGAGAGGAAGACCCGCTTCTTCCGGACCGCTTGATGGTGACGGAAGAAGAAGTATTTATCTGGAAGTAAGAAGAAATTTTCTGGAACCGATGATGATCACCTTTGACAGGCCGATTCCTTTTAGCACTTTTGGCAAGCGTAACGTAACGAATGTTCCGGCCCAGTCTTTGATCATAATGAATGATCCATTTGTAGCCTCCCAGGCAGAATTAATGGCAAAGAAAGTCCTCAGCCAACCAGCTTTGAATCTCGACCAGAGAATAGATTGGATATATCAACGAGCCTTCTCAAGAAAGCCAACCACCGAAGAAATAGAAAAAGCCCGTACATTTATTAGTATGTTAGAGCAAGAGCACCAGGAAGGTGAAGAGCAATTGACCAGGGAATTGTTGGTTTGGAAGTCCTATTGTCATAGCATTTTCAATTTAAAGGAATTTATATTTCTCATATAATGAGTAGCAAGTATCACAATTTTATGCAAAGACATCTCACCAGACGTGAGATGCTTGGAATATGCAAGGGGGGATTTGGTTCTCTTGCCTTTGTGAGTCTTTTTGGGACCCTGCCTTTGGCTTGTTCGCAAGATAGCAAAACCGGGGTTGTTGATAACATTTTAGGAGGACCGCATTACTTGCCGAAGGCTAAAAATGTGATATTCCTCTATATGGATGGGGGCGTCTCTCAGGTAGATTCCTTCGACCCAAAACCTCGGCTGATCAAAGAGCACGGGGAGGATCCCAGAAAAAAATTTAAGGTAGACGCCACTCAGTTTGATGATGTAGGCAAGATCCTCAAAAGTCCTTGGGAATTTAAGCAATACGGAGAATGTGGGATGCCCGTTAGCGAATTGTTTCCCCATATTGCTAGCTGTGTGGATGATATAGCGTTGATCAGATCTCTGACCTCTAAGTTTCCCGAACATACCAACGCCAATTACTTTTTGCATACAGGAAGTGGGATACAGGGTAGGC
>JBFOMC010000073.1:0-2612 GCA_040830565.1 Flavobacteriaceae bacterium | reverse complement strand
CCATACCAAGCTCTTTGGATACATCGAGATAGTCGCCAACACGGTCTAATGCTATTTGATAATTGGACTTAACGGCTTCATCAATCTTATCGCTCCAAGAGCGCTTTTTCTCATCACTCATTTTGAAGAAAGAATCGTATTCACGAGGAACACTTATTTGGTTTTTGATCTGATATTCTTCTAAAAAGTAACTGCGATCAAAGTAGCCTGCATCGACCATAGGTGCAAGGGTAACATCAATGCAGTACTTTGTTGAGGCGGCATCAAGCGTGCTGAATACTTGGCTCCTATAGTCTTCAGAGCTAGACTGTAAGCTATCACTTGGAGACATAAGAGGGTATTCTTTCAGTCGATTTACATTACCGCCCTCTATATCAACGAAAGTATAGTATCCGAGATTTTTCGCTGTACACCCGTCGCTTACATTGTTAAAAAGTATCACTTTGTCAAAGTGCGGATCTTTTAGCGCGTAACCCGCTACAATCAGGCTTCTGACTTTATCTAGTGTTGTTATGTTTTCTACTGCATCCGCAGCAGAAGTTGCAAAAAGAAAGGGCAATCCAATAGCCCCTAAAACTTTATTCTTAATCATTGCGTAAATAGACCGTTATCTAATGAATTTTATATAATTGGAATTAACGAACTAACTCTGATGGACGTGAAACGGAATCTACCAACTGCTTAGCAATTGGACTGGCGTCTATTTCAACATTCACGTCCCGTAGAGCATGCAGTGATTTAGGCGATAAAACAACAGGAGAAGTAGGCATGGACTGGATAGACATCACGTACTTATCAATGTCTTTGGAATGCTCTCTACGGTCGTAGGTGATAAAGCCACTAGTTACGTAGTCTTCAACAACTTTCACAAACTCTTCCTTTGATTCACAACCAAGCTTATCTTGGAGTTTATTTTCCTGCTCAGTCAATTTATGAGCGTTGTACGTGAACTCACCATTACGGTACTCAGACTCTTTTTCCAGCATATGCTTCAACATAAAGTTATCGGTTTCGACAATTCCCAGCGAAACGGATAGGTTAGAAAATGCTGTGTTGGCATTTGGATCGTGGATGTAACCTTTAAAGTTAGCAAGTTTTATTTTATCACTAGTGATTGATAGCTCACCTTGTGACTCTTGATAAAATAGAATATTGCCAATATCGTCAGCATCAACATTTGCGCTAAATTTCATATACTTATATTCCTAATTTATATTTATTATTCTTGTATTTTGCATATGAAATTATATTAACATAACGTTTTTTATTTTAACAATCCCCTTGTTTCTTTTTTTTGTTTTTTCTATTCTAATTTGTCACAAATAATTACTGTATTAATTCAGTAAATAGTTTTTACTAGCTAACAAGACAAAAACGATTCCTACCACTAAAGCACATGCTATAGTGCAATTTGTCAAAACCAAAGCACGGTCAACTCTTTCTTTTCCCACAATTTCAGTTAGTTTTTTATACATAGAATCTCCAAAGGCGAACCAGAAGTAAGTTCGGTAATCAAAATATCATACCTATCAGTATACCATGAGGGACAAAGCGAATGTAGTAAACAGGAACATTGAAATGTTCCTGTACTTGCTAACTGAAGGGTATGTCTGTGTCGATTTCGATAGTAGGTATTACGCCATCATGATCTCTTTTAATAATCTTATCCCTGTAAGTATTGAAAAGGCTCATGCAGCAACCAAAGCCGAATGCAGGGTTGATTTCCCAACCTGTCTGCTCCTTAATCTCATCATAAATACCGCAAAGTGTTGTTTCATTTTCTGTGATAACAAGATGAATGCAATGGGAGCGTTCTTGATTCATCTCCCCAAATGCGCAAGGCGCTTTGCGACAACATAAGCCACTATTGACGCATTGAGCTACTGTCATTTTACTCACATTAATAAACCTTACTGACTACAATGAGTCAGCACTATACACGCTTTACGACCGAAATTCATTAGTTTGTCGTTTGACCAGGGGCGCTAACAACCGATATAATAAAATAAAAAGATAAACTAATGAAAAATATAGATATTGTTGATTACAATTTGTACTTATCTGAGAAGTACTGCTCCATTCTTTTTGAACTGGAACATGTGAAAGATCTAGATCTTGAAAGCGCAATGCTTATTAAAGGTACTGGCTGCTTGATCCTAAAGCCCGATCCAATGTTAGTTGGGGGATATCAGATTCCATGGGAAGTTCGAATCACCACAATGTCAAAAGAGACAATACAAGCGTTTGAGCAGCACAATCACTTCCGAATAGGGCAGTTAGATGCAGAAGGTGAGATCTCTGATGCTTTTGAGTTTACAGCAGTAGGAGGCGACAATGGCTAGAATATCAATCGATAAGTTTGTAGAGGGCATTAAGGGATCATCTTTAATCAAAGACAATTGTTCTGAACTGCTTAGCGGAAAAGCAGTTAAAGGATTGGCGCTGGCTTTGGCTGTATCCATGGGAGCGGGTTGTCAGTCTACAGCGATGCAAAACGTCCAAGAAGCAGCAGCTACCAACTACGAACAGGTTGAGTTAAAGAGGGTTGATTTCGACAACATAAGCAATAACGTAAGCGGCGTGTATCAACATCCTCTCTATGATGACCGTAT
>JBFOMC010000072.1:0-7699 GCA_040830565.1 Flavobacteriaceae bacterium | reverse complement strand
TCAACTTGAAGGTCTTGGTCTAAAAGCCGCTCAAATTACGGTAGAGGACAACGGAAGGGTATCTCAGGAATTGGTGTTCCCATGGGCTATGGTCTCCTATAACAACAATACCGTTAAAGTTCCCCTCCTAAAAAACAAACTGGGCGCATCTGCGGAGGAACGCGTAAACAATTCGGTTCAAAATTTAGAATATGCCTTTGCCGATGCCTTCACCAAACTCAACATTCAGGAAAAGAAACAAGTAGCCGTGATAAAAGGGAATGGAGAGCTATCAGATATAGCAATAGCCGATTACCTTACCAGTCTGCGCGACTATTACAATATTGGGGCAATAACCTTGGATTCTGTCGCCACTAATCCTCAGCAGGTCTTGGATCAACTTAAAGGCTTTGATCTGGCCATTGTTGCCAAGCCAACCGAAGCATTCACGGATCAGGAAAAATATGTGTTAGATCAGTTTATCACAAACGGAGGGAAATCTATCTGGCTAATAGATCAGGTAGCTATTGAACTGGATAGCCTGTTCAATGCCAAAGGCAGCGCCCTGGCCAACCCCAGAGAATTAAACCTGAACGATTTCTTCTTCAATTATGGTGTTAGAATAAATCCTGTATTGGTCAACGATCTGTATTTTACGCAAATAGTTCTGGCATCCGGGGAAGGGAACAATGCACAATACAATCCGGTACCTTGGTACTATCATCCCATGGTTTTTTCAAGAAACAATCACCCTATAACCAACAATTTAGAGTCTATCCGTTTTCAGTTCGCCAATACCATTGACACCCTTAAAAACCCCAACAAAAAGACGATCCTCTATTGGAGCTCCCCACTATCCAAACCAGAGGGCACCCCAAAACAGCTGAGTTTAGATATTATAAATGATCCTCCAAAAAAGGAAGATTATACCGAAGGCAACCAACCCTTGGCCGTATTGGTTGAAGGTGAATTTAAGTCCGCCTTTAGGAATAGGGTAAAGCCTCTTAAACTAAATGGTGTTAGAGATGAGGGAGTGGCGAATAAAATGTTGGTCATTGCAGATGGAGACGTCATAAAAAATCAGCTGAGAAATGGAATTCCCCTGGAATTGGGCTACGATAAATGGACCAATAATTTTTACGGCAACAAGGAATTTCTCATAAATGGCGTCAATTATTTGCTAGATGATACCGGACTTATAAACATTCGGAATAAGAAAGTAAGTATTCCACAACTCGACCAACAGAAAATAGTAACTCAAAAAACAAAATGGCAATTGATTAACATTGGGGTTCCGGTATTGTTGGTACTTATTTTTGGCTGGGTGTTTAATCTTTTAAGGAGGAAAAAATTTGGTCCTTAGGTGTTAATAAGTTTGTTTTATACAATAGGACATTTGGGATATATTTGTTTTATTGGAAATCTCTTGTAAAATATAGACCTCAGAGGAAAAAGGCGTCGATAAAATATAGAAATTACGAATGAAATTTATAGTCTCCAGTACGTATTTATTAAAACAACTTCAGGTTTTGGGTGGCGTTATCAATAATAGCAATACTCTTCCTATCCTGGACAATTTCTTGTTCGACCTGAAAAAAAATACACTTACGGTTTCGGCCTCGGACCTTGAAACAACCATGAGTACTATCCTAGATGTAGATTCGGACAATGAGGGTACCATTGCCGTACCCGCCAGGTTATTGCTAGAAACTTTAAAAACCTTCCCTGAACAGCCACTTACTTTTGTGGTTGAAGACAATAATACAGTTGAAATAAGTTCTAACCACGGGAAATATGCGTTGGCATATGCCGATGGAGCTGAGTTTCCCAAGGCAGTGGAATTGGGTACCCCAAGTTCCACCACGATCATGGGTGATATTCTAGCTACGGCCATTAATAAAACCATTTTTGCGGCCGGGAATGACGACCTCAGACCGGTGATGAGCGGAGTGTTCTTTCAGTTTTCACCGGAGAATTTGACTTTCGTGGCCACTGATGCTCATAAGCTGGTTAAGTATCAACGTACCGACGTAAGTGCCAGTCAGGTAGCCGAATTTATCATGCCTAAAAAACCCTTGAATTTACTCAAAGGGATTTTGGCCGGCAGTGAAGAGGACGTAGTAATAGAATACAACGATAGTAATGCAATGTTCAGTTTTGATAAAACCGAGCTCATTTGTAGACTTATAGACGGTAAGTACCCCAACTATGAGGCGGTTATCCCTAAGGAGAATCCTAATAAATTGACGATCGCCAGGAATCAATTTCTCAGCTCTGTAAGAAGGGTTTCAATCTTTTCGAATAAAACTACCCATCAAATTCGCTTAAAAATTGCTGGAGCAGAGTTGAATATTTCTGCAGAGGATATTGATTATAGCAATAAAGCCGAAGAAAGGCTCACCTGTTCTTATCAGGGCGATGATATGCAAATTGGCTTTAATTCCCGCTTTCTGGTTGAAATGTTAAGCAACCTGGCCTCAGATGACGTTTCCCTGGAAATGAGTCTTCCCAATAGAGCAGGGATCTTGACACCTACGGACGGCCTGGATGAGGGCGAAAATGTGACCATGCTGGTCATGCCCGTAATGCTGAATAACTAAATAGATAAGTGTCAGGCTTCGACTGCGCTCAGCCTGACACTTTTTTCATAATTCCTTAGGATATAAACCTAATAGTCATAAAGTAACTGGGGCCTTCCCCGTTACTGGCTCTTACCGCATTTACTATAGGCATTACAAAACCTAGAATTCCAACGCCTATCAGACCCAGGATTCCAAGACCCAGTAGTAAAATGGAGGGGATACTTATAATGATATATAAGATGAGGCTGAGTTGAAAATTCAATATAGATTTCCCGTGCTCGTCCATATCTTCCACGGTGTTCCTTGAGGTCAACCAGATAATAAGGGGGGTGATTAGTCCGCCAAATCCGATGACATAATGTAGTAATTGTGTTAAATGCGTCACAACAAGCAATTGCTTGTCTTTACGCATAACTGTTGATTGATTGATGACTTCCATTTTGATTAATTTTTAGGGGATTTCTACTTATATGTAGTAAATTAATTCAAAATGTTACAACTCCCGTCGCGATCAGGCCTTTTTAATAAGTCTTATAGTGTTGATTTACTGTTTCTTAGCTAGCTTTCTCAGCTTTTCCTTGTCTTTATTGATGCCTACCTTTAATTTCTCAATTTTGGTGTTTAGCTTGGCCTTATCCACTGGAGAAAGTTTACCTTTCGCCTCATCTTTAACCAACTTTTGCTCCAATTTTGTGACCTTTTTTTCATCTTTAGCTATCGACTTTTTTTTAGATGAAATGGCATCGGCCAGCTTTTTTCGTTTTTTTTCCTCTTTTTCGGCCTTTTTCGCTTTTTTTTCGGCTTTTTTTATTTTTTTCTCTTCTTTTTCCACCACTTTTCGCACCTCCTTCATTTCCTTTTCACGGGTTTCAGTATTAGAAACCGTCTCAGCAGGAGTTTCAGATTCTTGTGCTGTGGTATTTGATACGGCAAAAAAAAGCGTTAAAAGGCATGTTAAATAAACTCGTTTCATTGTTCAAAAATTTTATAGTTAGGTTAATGTGTATCTCAATATATAAAAATATGTCTTCTGTTAAGTGAAATTTTGGTCCATAAAAGCTAATTCCTAAATGCGGTAGTTTTAGTGTACTTTTGCACAAATTTGAATAAATGCGACCTACAGACACCATTGTTGCGCTTGCCACCCCCTCAGGAGCCGGGGCTATTGCGGTCATTCGTGTTTCAGGACCAGAGGCGATCTCCCTGGTATCTCAATGTTTTAAATCTATTAGCGGAAAGAACCTTAGGAAACAACCAACACATACGGTACATCTGGGTTTTATTGAAGAGAATGACAAAAGTCTGGACAAAGTGCTTGTGTCTTTGTTCAAAAACCCGCAGTCGTACACAGGGGAAGATGTAGTGGAAATCTCCTGTCATGGATCGCATTATATTCAGCAACAAATAATTCAACTGCTTATTCGGAAAGGTTGTAGAACGGCCAATGCCGGGGAGTTTACCTTGCGGGCTTTTCTCAATGGCAAACTAGACCTGAGTCAGGCCGAAGCTGTGGCAGATCTTATCGCCAGTGATAATGAGGCTTCTCATCAGATAGCCATGCAACAGATGCGTGGAGGTTTTAGCTCGGAGATAAAAAAACTGCGCGAAGAACTTTTAAATTTTGCCTCTCTCATTGAGTTGGAACTCGACTTTGCCGAGGAAGATGTGGAATTTGCAGATAGAAGGCTGTTTGAAGCCTTACTAGGCAGAATAGAAGAGGTTCTGAAAGGCCTTATAGATTCCTTTGCCGTGGGGAATGTTATTAAAAATGGTATCCCAATTGCAATAGTTGGTGCTCCGAATGTCGGTAAATCTACCTTACTTAATGCCCTTTTGAATGAAGAACGGGCTATTGTTTCAGACATTGCAGGCACTACCAGAGATGCCATTGAAGATGAAGTGACCATTGGAGGAATTGGCTTTCGATTTATTGATACTGCCGGAATTCGGAATACGGAAGATACCGTGGAAAATATTGGAATTCAAAAGACCTTCGAGAAAATCGATCAAGCTCAGGTAGTGGTGTTTTTGGTTGATGGTAGTGAGTTGATGGTTGATGGGAAAAAACTAAGGATGGTCAGTAAGGAACTTGGTGAGTTAGAGCAAAATTATTCTGATAAAACAAGATTACTTATTGTAAATAAAAGGGACAAGTTGTCTCAGAAGGCACAATCCGAGATTCTCGATGAGCTCCCCGAGGCTCATTTTATTTCAGCAAAAACAGGTGAGGGAGTTGAAATGCTAAAAACAAAGCTTCTAGACTTTGTAAATACCGGTGCACTAAGAAACAATGCAACAATTGTCTCCAATTCCAGGCATTATGATGCCCTTCTGAAGGCTTTAGAGGAGGTAAAGAAAGTACAGCAAGGTATGAGCGACGGCCTTTCGGGAGATTTACTGGCTATAGATATCCGCCAAGCACTTCACCACTTTGGAGAGATCACTGGAGAGATTACCTCAGACGATCTTTTGGGAAACATTTTTGCGAACTTTTGTATCGGGAAATAAATAAAACTATTTGAAATTAAAAAGCCTTCAGATTTTTGATTTAAGACCTCAAGAATGAAGGTTGGATTTAAAAGAAATTAAAAGTATGAACACTTACCATTATTTAAGATTGTTCTGTGCTATCCTGGCAAGCCTCTCAATTATTCCTACCGCGGCTCAACATCATCACCAGGGGTTACATCACTGGGAGATTCCCAGCCAGGATCCAGATCGGATTATGTTGACCTTTCATGGAGATCCGGCAACCAGCAGAGCCGTTACCTGGCGTACTGATAAAAGCATTTCTCAGGCAGTTGCCCAAATTGCCGAGGCTAAAGTAAATTCCGAATTTGCGGGAGATGCTGTTACTACAACCGCCAAAACTGAGCCCTTTGATCTGGGTAAATACAAGGGAAATGCATCTCTTGTAGTTCACTACCACAGTGTAATATTCGAGGGGCTGAAACCCAATACGCTGTATGTATATCGCGTTGGAGACGACGGAAGATACTGGTCTGAATGGATTCAATTTCGCACAGCAAAGATCAACTATGCCCCAACACAATTCGTATACTTTGGCGATGCTCAAAATGATATTCTCGCTCACTGGTCGCGCGTTATTCGCATGGCCTACCAAACTGCTCCTGACGCGTCTTTTGCAATCCATGCAGGAGATCTCATTAATGATGCCCATCGAGATCAGGAGTGGGCAGAATGGTATAAAGCCGGAGGATTCATCCATAGCCAGTGGACCGCAGTACCGGTTGTTGGAAATCATGAATTCAGGCCTCTTGCCGATGGGGAAGAAAGGAGGCTTTCCATTCAATGGCGGCCGCAATTCACCTTACCAGTTGAAAAGCATCTGAGCTCAGAATTACATGAGACTGTCTATACAGTAGATTATCAGGATATTCGTATCATTGTTCTTAACTCCAATGACAAGCTTGAAGAACAAACCAGGTATATTGAAGAGCAACTGAAAAATAGTACTGCCAAATGGAAGGTTCTTAGCTGTCATCACTCCATATTCTCGCCGGCTACAGGACGTGATTTCCAGTTCGCTCGCGAGCATTGGAAGCCACTTCTAGACAAATACGGCGTAGATCTGGTGCTCAATGGTCATGATCATCTTTATACACGAGGTCACGTGCCCGTTAGAACGGCTGACTCGAAAGAAAGTGGAGCACTTAGTACTGTTTATGTTACTTCCGTAAGCGGCCCTAAACAGTACGAGCTAGATACTGAGCAAATGAAAGCCTATGCTTCTCAAGGATACCGGCTAGACCAGTCCGCTGAACAGACCCAATTCTTTCAGGTTATCACAATAGAAGATAATACACTAACCTATGTGGCTTATAATGTACTAGGCGAAGAATACGATAGAGCTGTGATTACCAAGGATTTCAGTACCGGCAAAAAAGTAATGGAGTAGACGAAGATTCTACACTGGTGGGTAAACCATGTGAAAAGACCAGGTATCCTAATATTCATTTGCTCATTTTTGCGATTCTAGTTCTTTATAGGTGGCCAAGCATATACCTACATCTAAGCTTATCTATTCTTCATCCCAAGAAATCTACAAAAGAAACCAAAAGATTTCGTCTATTTTCCTTTTAAAGGTGCCCTACCCCTACCTCTGTTTAAATCTAGAAACACTATTTTTGCGCAAAAATTTAGCGACATATGTTTCACATATTTGGTAAGAAATTGTTTCTTATTGATTACCTGGAGAATTTTATTGACATTCACAATCATATTCTTCCGGGTATTGATGATGGCGCTAAAACCCCTAAAGATTCCATGGATCTGATTCAGGGATTTGCACAATTTGGGGTAAGCAACTTCATTGCTACACCTCATATTATGCACAATTACTACCCTAATACGCCACAGTCTATCAATCAAGCCTTGTCCCTGGTGAGAAATGAACTGCTTATGGCCAATATGAAAGATGTGGCCATCGCAGCGTCAGCTGAACATATGATTGATGACAATTATGAGACCATTTTGCACCATGACGATGTCATGCCAATGCGCTCTGATTATCTCCTGGTTGAAATGTCTTATTTACAGCCACCCCTGAACTTCGACACGGCAATTATCAAGACGGTTAGTAAAAGATACTACCCCATTTTGGCCCATCCTGAGCGCTATAATTTTCTACACTTCAAGACAAAAAAGTATGGAAAATACAAGGAGCAGGGCATCCTGTTTCAAATGAACTTATTATCGCTCGGCGATTTTTACGGCAAGGAGGTTCCAAAGATTGCTCACAAGTTGTTAGATGAGGGCTTAATCGACTTTGTGGCATCTGACGTTCACAATCTCAACCAACTCAATTCATTAAAGAATCAAACGGTTTCCAAAAAAGTCGTGCGCAAGCTACTTCCTATTATCAATAAGACCATAGAGACCTTTTACTAGTAGCATGTCATTTTAGAATTGGTCAGTTCCTCCGAGGACATTTCTCTTTCAGATGTTTTGCTCTCCTATTTTCGGATAATCAATTCTTTATTCAAACTTGGGCCGCTTTGCATTCTTATATTAACCATGTATACCCCACTATCCAGGTTAGATACATTAATGCCATAAATGTTATCTGCACTGTTTAGTTCAGAAGATCCGACCGTTTTTATCAGGCGTCCACTCAT
>JBFOMC010000071.1:0-9530 GCA_040830565.1 Flavobacteriaceae bacterium | reverse complement strand
GGGTCCTTACTATTTTTAGAAAGCCTAATTGGAGGGACAAAAGGTCTGTAGGTCGCAATATCTATTTTTTCTTGATATTCCAATATACCAAACAAGGTAGCCAAAACACTTTTGGTCATAGACCATCCAAGTACAGGGGTTTCCTTGCTAATTTCGTTGGCATAACGTTCTGCAAGAATATGATCTTTATAAACTACCAACACAGATCTGGTTTTTTGAGTCGCAGGTCGGGCAAAAGCACTGTCCATCGTTTTTTGAAGTAGCCCATAATTTACATTTTCAAAAATGCTATCCCTGGGCTCTCCATCTCCATAAGGAAAGGCTAAGGTATTGGTCGCGAAGGCCCTTTTGGGAGATGGCGGTACTTCATTTGGGTCATAGTCGTCATTGATCAAAACACACCCCAGACCTTTGCGGTATACTGCTTCTCTGGTCATAAGGCCAAAAACCGAGGCCGAAGCAACGTTGTTATCAGGATTCACCTCTGTATCTGCGAGCTCAATAAGGGGAACATTATTGTCATTCTGCGTTACGCTTTCTATGCTTCTTTCTGCCACAAATACACTGGAGGCCATATTTTTGGCAGCGTAACCAGAAATAATATTGAGTTTGGGATAGTTATAGAAGACTGCGACCAGGAGTAAGAGCAGAGCTAATAATAAAAGACGTTTGATAAACTTCACATCCAGGGTTTTAGATTTATTGTAACTTTCTTGAGCGAATATAAAAGATTTAGATGTATGTCCAATATCGGATTAATCATAGAGGAAAGAAGTAGAGACATTGGAGATTTTCTTGTGGGAAGACTTATTCCTTTTCGAAAGAAACGCATGATAGGGCCCTTTATTTTTATAGATCATATGGGACCCACTCAAATAGGAGCCGGACGTTACATGGATGTAGATCAGCACCCGCATATCGGACTTTCAACCCTGACCTTTATGCTCGAGGGTGAGATTATGCACGAAGACAGCCTTGGCACCAAACAAATGATCAGTCCGGGTTCTGTAAACTGGATGGTTGCAGGAAGTGGGGTTTCGCATACAGAACGCACTCCGGCAGATTTAAGGACGTCTGATACCTTTACCGCCCATGGGTATCAGATCTGGGTGGCTTTACCTAAAACTTTAGAAGACATGGCCCCTGAATTCCATCATATTCCGGCCAGTGAACTTCCCCTTTGGAAAGATGGAGCTGCAGAATTCAAACTAGTCGCAGGAGAAGGTTATGGTAGGAAATCCCCGGTACCTGTGCATTCACCTCTTTTTATGATTGAAGTGAAAGCTTCAGGCTCTTATCATTTAGATACTTTGCACAACCTTAATGGCGAGATCGGTATTTGTGTGGTTGAAGGAAGTATTGATGCCTGCGATACCGAGCTGGGACCTGGCAATATCCTCGTTTCTAAAACAAAGGATGTCTGCAAAGTACAGCTCAGTCCCGGCACGCATCTTTTACTATTTGGAGGGGAACCCTTTCCTGAGGGACGTCATATTTACTGGAATTTTGTTTCGAGTGACAAGGTGAAAATTGAGCGAGCTAAGGAGGCATGGAAGAACAAAACTTTCCCGATGATGACAGAAGACAGCAGCTATGTGCCCTTACCATAGAAGGCGCTTAAAGCTGATAGGATAGATAAAAAACATTTAAAAAAACCTGATTTGAGAATATTGGCACTCCTATTTCTAACACTTCTGCTGGGCTGCAATCCAAAAAAAGAGGAAATAGAATGGAAGACATTGGAGGTCACAGCCTCCGCATACAACTCGGTCTCCTCTCAGACGGATGGTAACCCTAGTCTCGCTGCCTGGGGCGATACGCTTCGTCAGGGAATGAAATGTATCGCAGTTTCAAGAGATCTCATTGCTTTGGGTCTTAAACACAATACAGAGGTCAAAATTGACGGGTTTGAAGGTATTTTTCTGGTCAAGGATAAAATGCATTCGAGATGGCGCAACAGGATAGATATTTATATGGGGACTGACGTAAAGAAAGCTCGGGAATGGGGAAGAAAAAAGGTCCTAATTTATTATCCTGTCAAAAAGGATAGCATAAATTTGGAAGCAAAACCAAAGTGATATGTATTTTTGCGTAAATAGCTTTTGCAATGAAACATAGCCTGTTGGTCATAGTTTTCCTTTTTTTGACTTCATGTGCCACCAATAGGACTATCATTGACAAACCCATAATTTTTAACGAGGAACGCACAGAGCTCACCCTGGAGTATCTATTAGAAAGGTACGGCTTAGAACAAGATAGCCCTACTATAGTTCCCAAAATGATTGTGTTGCATTGGACAGTGATCCCAACCCTTGAGAAGTCGTTCGAAGCCTTTGAACAGCCCACATTACCCAATTGGAGACCTGAAATAAAAAATGTAAGTGGGTTAAATGTCTCTTCTCAATTTCTTATAGACAGGGACGGGACAATATACAGCTTAATGCCCGAAACTACCATGGCGAGGCATGTAATCGGCTTAAACCACTGCGCAATTGGCGTTGAAAATGTAGGAGGAACAGAAGCATTACCCTTAACTCGTGCGCAATTGAAGGCCAATATCTGGTTGGTGGAATACTTAAAATCTAAGTACGACATAGATTATTTAATAGGTCATTATGAATATACCGATTTTGTTGGGCACGAACTTTGGTTAGAGAAAGATGATAACTATAGAACAAAGAAAGATGACCCCGGTGAAGATTTTATGAACAAAGTTCGGAAGGCCAGCAAAAGGCTTAATTTTAAACCCTTACCAAAATACAGCAACAGATGAAAAATAGAATTTTTAGTATCATAATTAGTATAGCGGCGACTATGAGCTTTTATGCTCAGGAAAAGGAAATCACCACTTCGCTCTATGATTCTTATGAGAAATACAAAGAGACTAGCTTAAACAAGCGTAGAATAAAGCATCATCAGTTACAACCTCTAATTAGTGCCTATGCTGCAAACCCCAAATTTGACGTAACTAAGGTCGGGACTTCTATTGAAGGAAGAGATCTTACACTTATGTCAATAGGTTCTGGTGATACCGATGTTTTTTTATGGTCTCAGATGCACGGGAATGAACCTACGGCTACTCAGGCAATTTTCGACATCTTAAACTTCTTGAACAGCCCGGATTTCGGGAGTGAGAAAGCAGCTATCTTGGCTAACCTCAGACTACATTTTTTACCTATGTTAAATCCTGATGGGGCAGAGGTATTCCAAAGACGTAACACTTTGGGAATAGACATAAATAGAGATGCACTTAGACTACAATCTCCCGAGGGCCAGACCTTAAAAAGAGTCAGAGATAGCCTGGACGCCGATTTTGGATTCAATTTACACGACCAGAGCACTTACTACAATGCAGAACGCACTGAAAAGCCCGCTACCATTTCCTATCTGGCACCGGCCTACAATTATGAAAAGGAGATCGATGAAGGTAGAGGTGACGCTATGAAGGTGATCGTATTTATGAATGAGATAATTCAAAAGTACGCTCCGGGACAAGTAGGAAGATATAATGATGATTTTGAACCAAGAGCCTTTGGAGACAATATACAGAAATGGGGCACGAGCACTATCTTAATAGAATCCGGAGGTTATCCCGGAGATGTAGAGAAACAGGAAATCCGGAAATTAAATTACGTTTCAATTCTTTCGGCCATATATACCATTGCAAAGGGCAACTACAAGGACATTCCCTTGGAAGATTATGAAAAGATCCCTGAAAATGATAGAAAACTATTCGATCTCAAAATTATAGCCGTAACTCATGAATTGCTGGGGAAGCCTTATGTTCTTGATCTGGGAATACAAAGATTGGAAGTGGATTTGGAAGGCCACAACGACTTCTGGTATAGCAGTAGAATTATAGATCAGGGGGATCTTTCTACCTATTACGGATATGAGACCTTTAAGGCTGAAGGATACACTCTTAGGGAAGGTAAAGTGTATGATAAAACCCTGAATTCTGCCAAAGATCTGGAACAGCTCGATATCCTGGATTTACTGAAATCCGGATACGCCTATATTCGTATGAAACAAATTCCGGAAGCTTTATTTTCGGCTCCTCTTCCGATCAATCTCATAGGGAGTTCTTATGAGATTCCTGAGTTTCATTTAGAAGTTGGGATAAACCCTAGTTTCTTGTTAGAAAAGGATGGGAAAATATCCTATGCCATAATAAATGGCTTCTTAATTAATTTGGAAAAGGCCACCGAAAAGCAAGGATCTGATTACGACTTCAAGAATGGTATGATCTATCGCTAGCGGACGACATAAAAAAATGCGCTTCTAAAGATGGTGAAGCGCATTTATGTTGATGTTCTCGATTTTCGGGAAGTATCACCCGAAAAATTAATACCCATAGTTAAAAGTAAGGCTAGAAGCATTTGATATCATAAAAATCATCATTGATACTAAAATGAATACTATTGATGAAAATACTAATAGCACTAAATTTCTATACAATTTTGACATTGATCCTACCGCACTTTTTTGAATTATTTCGTTGATTACATCCATGATTTCTTGTCTTTACATTAAACTTCGGTTATCTGTCTTTAGGATGTAGGTTTGTTGTTATTTGTTTGGTGTTTCTGGGTATAAAACAAAGTTGGTGCCAAAAACCCTACTCAGAAACCTCTTTTTACGATGTAATGCATAAAAAAAGGAGCAGCGGTCTGCTGCTCCCAATACCTTTGCAATGGAACACAAGAGAGAATCTCCCGAAAAATAGGCGCCTCAGGTATCTCCAGTTCCTTTGCTGATCAAATATTCCTGGTCTTAGCTTTCTTTATTCACAGCCCCCGGTAAACCCGTCTGCTTTAAATTTGGTCTGAACGGCACCTTGTCTGCTCCCGTCCTTGACCTGAATAGCAAGGTTGTTTTCGCCGCTACCATCCCGCTTTGGACTGCAGTATTCAAAGAGGTAAAAACTATTGGCCTGTTCAGAAACTCGTAAAGAGATGTCGTTAAAAGTAGTTTCCAATTCTTCCTCATTCCCGGCAAAAACGCTAAAGGTTTTACCAATATCAGTTAGCACTTGGGTGTCAATTTCACCGCCTAAACCAATGGTGAAGAAAGAAATATTCGGATTTGCTTCGTTCACTTTTTTTAGCGCAGCAGCTTCTGAAAAACGGGATGCCTGATCTGTTCCATCCGTGAAGACCACAATAGATGCGGCCCCAATGATATTATTGCCACTACTGGCTTTAAGGAGATCTTCGGCTATATCTGTCGATTTAATTACCGCCCCATAAAGGTCGGTTGAGGGATCACTGCTGATGTCCTCTGTTATGCCATCAATGGCAGTGGTAAGCTCGGCTTTAGATTGGGTGAGTTCGTTTAACAAATGCAATTCGTCCTCCCCGTCGAACCAATAAATACCCATTTTGAAAGATTCATCTTCTACTGCAGGCATTACATTATTTATAAAACTGATGCTTGCAGACTTTAATTGACTCAGACTACTACTAAGTACACTATTACTTAAATCAAGGACCAAAAGTGTATTATTATTGAAGATCTGCGAATTTGGAGAAATTCTGGCCAGGGACTCTGAGGTCGATATGGTATTAAAGCAGTCATCGTTCCTCCCTTGTTCATAAATGGTGAATTGATCTGCAGAAAGGCCGGGAACCGGTTTTCCCTCTGTGTCTGAAACTTTAAAAAATATGGAAACTTTTCCCGGGAGCGTAGTGAACTGGTCCTGTATAGATAAAACCAGATCACTTGCACCTAAGTTAAGGCACTCATCAACAGGTTTTCCTTGTCCGAGACCTCCCTGATTGAGATCAAATCGCACATCATCATCGGCGTTTCCGCAAGAAAGAATTAAGACAAAAAGAAAATAAAGAGAACTTACTTTAAGAAGAGATTTCATGTTCATATGGTTTTTCTGTTCAATTTTCAGAACGCATAAAACCTTTTAAAATTATTAGGCCTTTTAAAAACTTTGTTAAAACTTGTTAAAGCCCTGTCTAAATTATTTTGTAGTTTCAGCAGACAAAAAAACGCCATAAACCTAGAGGTAAAATGAGAAAACAACTCCTAATTTTGGGCTGTATTTTTTTTGCTACAACATGCGGATGGTCGCAAAAAAAGAGTATTGCTGAACGGCTCGGATATTCGAGCGATACAAAGTTACTTATCATACATGCAGATGACCTTGGCGTAACGCACTCTGAGAATGCCGCGAGCATCTCCGGTTTGGAAACCAGTCCGGTAAACTCGGCAAGTATCATGGTACCCTGTCCATGGTTTCCGGAAATCGCAGCCTATGCCAGAAAAAATAAGGAGGCTGATCTGGGATTACATCTTACCCTAACCAGTGAATGGAAGTACTACAAATGGGGTCCTGTAAGCTCGGTGGATTCGGTCCGCAGCCTGGTGAATAAGAATGGATACTTCTATGCCCTTGTAGACAGCCTTGCTCCCGTAGGAGCCGCCAGGGAAGTCGAGATTGAGTTACGTAACCAAATAAAAAAAGCCTATCAATTTGGAATAGATGTTACCCATCTGGATACACATATGGGGGCCTTACTGAGTACTCCCGGTTTTGCCACTGCCTATTTGAAAATTGGAAAAGAGTTTGACCTTCCAGTGCTGTTAGACACCAGTGTATATACCGTAAACCACCCGGATATCAATGCCCTCGTAGATGAGAATACAGTAGTAATGGACAAGATATATACGGCATCTCCTGCCGATTATGAAAATGGAATGGCTCAGTACTATGCTGGTGTTTTAAGAGATCTTGAACCTGGTCTTAATTGCATACTCATTCACTTGGCCTATGACGATGAAGAAATGAAAGCAGTGACCGTAGACCATCCTTCATGGGGAGCCGCCTGGAGGCAGGCAGACTATGACTTTTTTACCAGTAAGCAATGCCAGAGTATTATCGAAGAGGAAAACATTGTTCTGATCAGCTGGAGAACTTTACGAGATAAAATCACAAGGGGAGAATAATACTTTAACGTTTAACAAATTGTTAAAGCCCCCTGACTTCCTTTAATTTTTGATAACTTTAAAAAGATTCTTTTAATCTGTACAACACTTAAAAACAACTAATATGCCAACGTATCAAGTAAAAGTAAATGGTGTCTCGCAAACTGTTGACGTTAGTGAAGATACTCCTCTTCTTTGGGTGCTAAGAGATCATTTAGATCTTGTGGGAACAAAATACGGTTGCGGAATTGCTCAATGCGGTGCCTGCACAGTACACCTAGATGGAAAAGCCGTAAGAAGTTGTTCCCTTACGCTCTCACAAGTTGAAGGTAAAGAGATCACTACCATAGAGGGGCTTTCCGAAGATGGCAGCCATCCTGTTCAGGAGGCCTGGAAGGAAGTAGATGTTCCCCAATGTGGATATTGCCAGGCTGGCCAGATCATGACTGCTTCTGCTTTCTTAGAGAGCAACCCTAATCCAAGTGCATCGGAAATCAAGACTGCAATGCACGGAAACATTTGCAGATGTGCTTCTTATCAAAGAATTTTTAAGGCCGTTGAAATCGCGGCAACCAAAATGGGATAGCTTAACCAATCAAAAAAACAATAAAAATGTCGACTCCAATAATATCAAAAAAATTTAGTAGAAGGGCTTTTATGCGCACCAGTTCCTTGGCTGGGGGCGGTATGCTGATTGGGTTTAATCTATTTAACGCCTGTAAGCCCGAAGCCGCTCCGCCCGTAGACCTGGCTAGTTTAAATTACAACGACTTCAATGCGTTTATCAAAATTGCTGATAATGGTGCAGTTACAATATTTTCACCAAATCCTGAAATAGGACAAGGGGTAAAAACCTCTATGCCAATGATCATTGCCGAAGAGCTAGATGTAGCATGGAAAAATGTTCACGTGGTCCAGGGGGTTCTGGATCAGGAAAATTATACCCGGCAAGTGGCTGGAGGTAGTCAATCCATAAGGCATGGCTGGGAAGCCTTGAGAAAAACAGGAGCAACAGCCCGACAAATGCTGGTAAATGCTGCCGCGGCACGTTGGGGAATAGATGCCTCTGATTGTACGACAAATGAAGGTGTTATTAGCAATGCTAAAGGAGAGACACTTACCTACGGAGATGTGGTAAACGAAGCTGCGGCCTCGGAAGTTCCGGAAGAAGTGACTCTAAAAGAGATTAAAGATTTTAAGATTATCGGTACAGATGTTGGCAATGTTGACATCGATAAAATAGTAACGGGGAAACCGCTATACGGTCTGGATTACAAAGCAGAAGGTATGGTCTACGCGGCAGTTGTAAGACCCCCGGCTTTTGGGAAAAAGTTAGCATCATATGACGATAGTGCTGCCAGAGCCATGCCTGGAGTTATTGATGTCGTAAAAATCGGAGAAAAAGCTCGGGGACTCCTAGAGGCTCAACCCAATATGTCCAGTATCTTATCAGGGACAGATAAAGTTGCCGTAATTGCAAAAAGTACCTGGCAGGCTATGAAGGCCAAAGAGGCCATTAAGGCAGAATGGGAAGATGACAGCACTATTGAAAGCACAGAGGAACATGACAAGCTGCTAACAGACTTGCTTGATGGAAATACTTTTGAAACCCTAAGGGAAGATGGGAACGTAAAAAGAGCATTTGCTCAGGCAGACAAGACTCTGGAGCGCACTTATGAGTCTCCATTCCTCCCACATAACTGTTTGGAACCCATGAACTTCTTTGCCAATATTACGGATGATAAAGTTCACTTGGTAGGCCCAATACAGACTCCGGCATGGAAGGCAGGTGCAGTTGCTGCCCTACTAGGAAGGAAGCCCGAGGAGATCCATTTAGAGATGACCCGTATGGGAGGAGGATTTGGAAGAAGGTTGTTTGGTGATTTTGTCATAGAGGCTGCTGAAATTGCCGATGCCATCAGGAAACCGGTCAAAGTGGTCTATAGTAGGGAGGACGATATGGCAGACGGTATTTATAGACCTGCCATAAAATATCGGATAAAAGCGGCAGTAAAGGATGGTAAGGTAACCGGTTATCATTTGAAGGAAGCAGCAATCAATTCCAATATGTACGGATTGATTCCGAACTTCTTTCCGGCCGGCGCTATAGAAAATTACAAAGTGGATGTAGCCAAATATGCCAGCAGCATTACAACAGGAGCCTGGCGCGCGCCTTATACCAATTTCCTTGCTTTTGCAGAACAAAGTTTCTTTGACGAATTGGCAGAAATGATGGAAGTAGACAGGGTTCAACTCAGGTTAGATCTCCTTAAAAAGGTTGATGCAGAGGCGGACGAACGTATTGAGTACAATCCAAAACGAATGGAAGAGGTCATAAAACTGGCGGTAGATAAATCGGGTTGGGGAAATAAAGGAGAAGGGGTTTATCAAGGCTTTGTAAACTACTATTGTCATAATAGTCATGTAGCCGAAGTGGCAGATGTGGTTATAGAAAACGGTACTCCGGTAGTTAAAAAAGTGACTTGTGTGGTAGACTGTGGTGTAGTGGTCAATCCCTTAGGTGCTAAGAATCAGGCAGAAGGAGGAGTCATTGATGGTGTTGGACATTCGATGTACGGGGATTTTTCCTT
>JBFOMC010000070.1:0-5338 GCA_040830565.1 Flavobacteriaceae bacterium | reverse complement strand
CATCAATCAGAAACTCAATACCTCTATAAAGTGCCTCATTCTTTAATTACTCATGAGAGCATAGATTTTTCGGATCCCGATATGGAAAAATGGCCGGGCCTAGCCCATGTAAATGGCTACAAAACACATCTTGGACATGGCGAGATCCTCTATATGCCTGAAGGCTATTGGCATTATATGAAATATATTACTCCTGGTTTCTCCATGAGTTTAAGAGCAATTGCCAGAAACCCGAAAAATTTAGGGAGGGCCATTTACAATGTCCTGATCATGAGGCATTATGATAATCTTATGAGAAGGCTCAAGGGGCAAGATTGGATAGATTGGAAGAATGAACAAGCTATTCAGAGAACAAACAGCAAAATTAAGAGCGGGGCGGCTTCTTAGAACAGCTCTTTTGAAGCTTTGCCTTTTAGCACTTAGACAATAAGTTCCCGGACCTTATCATAAACCAAATTGCTTTCCCAACCACGGTATAGTAGATAGTCTGCTAACTTTCGGCGCCTTTTCTGTGGATCTGTTTCCTTTATTTGAGCCAGTCTTTTCTCTGCGAGGATATTGAAGTTTTGTATGTAGTTTTTTTCATCAACTTCCTCTAAGGCGTTTGCAATGTTGAATTTGGAGATATTTCTAGATTTCAACTCGGATACAATTCGGTTGCGTCCCCAATTTTTTATGTGATGCTTGCCTCGTGCAAAAGCTCGGGCAAATCGTTCTTCGTTCAAATAATCTTCTCGGATTAGGTGGGTGATTATTTGATCTATTGCATCCGGGATCATCCTCATTTCCCTGAGCTTGGTCTGAACTTCTTTATGGCAACGTTCACGATAACTGCAATAATACTCCATTTTGGCTATGGCCTCTGAAACCGTATAGGCTTTTCTGTAGGGGTACATCTGTTCTGAAGCGAATTTATTAGTTTTCAGAAGGGCTTAACTGCAACTGTATCTCCAGCCCGACGGAAGATGAGGTAAATAGGTTGTCGGTGCCGGATTTACTTTGCTTGGCCTCCCCCTTAACCAAATGATATTCTCCATTTTCTGGCTCGGGAAGGATCACTTCCAGGGTCCATTCCGGATTTTGCTGAGTTATTTGAATGTTCAAACCGTCCTTCCCATCTTCATAAAAAACAGAAACTTCATTATCTGCTATCATTACATGCTCCAAAGAAGCGTTCTTCCATGCCTTTGGCATTTGTGGCGCAATTACCACTTTCTTCTCGGAAGCCCGCGGTTGTATCCCAAAAAACTGGTTTACTATGGGAACAGCATAACTGTAAATATTCCACGCCTGAGTGATCATTCCGTAATCAGGTGAAACTTCATAAATACTACCAGGCAGGGCATAGCTAAAGGTTCTAGTCATTCGCTCCAGGTAGTTCAGCGCTTTGTCTGGTCTGCCATAATTGTTTTCAGCTACCGCCTGTACCCCGGTTGGTAGGGTCATTACCGCACCCGTATAAGAGAACACTTTGCTGCCTGCAAAAGAGCCGTCATCAGAGCCGGCAGACGCGTCGCGGTCAATTCCCGTTACGAAGACACCAAAGGGGTTGACAAATTTTTCAGCAGTTTCTAAAGCTCTCAAAGCCTTGTCTTCCTCGGCAATTTTCATTTCCATTGGGGTGTTTACCACCCAATTATGGTGCAAGACAAATGGCCTTAGGTCTTTAGAGGGATTAGCAAGGATCTTGTTCTTGGTTTGTTTCAATTCCTCAATAGCCCAGGGTTTATCCAGGGTATCTGCCCTTACGATGGCGTCTTCAATCAGATGCAATGCCTGTTTGTCTGTACCTAAAAAGTCTGCATAGGAATTGAATTCTTCAGACCAGAAGGCCTTATTTATTTGCTCTTTTAGCACCTTTGCAGTATCGCTATACTGTTTAGAAAGTTCGGTATCCCCTAATGCCAGAGCCATTTTTGAAGCGTCATCAAATGCTCTTTGAGTGTAAGCTGCCACATCTATCATTTCGCTGTCAAGCCCGTGAATTTCCATCATTCCGAAGCCATCGGGGAATAGGTTTTTATTTTCATCATTTTCGGCCATCAACCATTCCAGACCTTTTTTAACTGTGGGGAAATATTTCTGTAAGAATTCAAGCTCTCCATTCCATTGATAGATCTCCCAGATCAATGATGCAAATTGAGGGGTTTCATTAATATTTCCCTTGTTAAACACGACTCCATTTGTAGACATTTCGTGAATTATCTTTCCGTTGCCGTTAACGGCATTAGATACACTATCTAGCAAGGCAATTGTTGAATTTACCGCATCGGTCTGACCAATAGCCATATAGCCTTTCAGGGCATATTCACTGTCTACGCCAAACCACCAGGGGTAGTCAGGAATACCTGCGGTTATTCCGGTACCTATTTCTGGAACAGTACGGATCAACCAGTCACAGTTATATTTTAACCATTCAAATGCCTCCTGCATTTTCTTGTCCGGGATAGTAAGTTTAGACTGATTTGCCAGAGATGCATACCGCTCCTTTTTACTTTGTACAAACCCCTGCAACTTGGTTTTAATTGCCTCAAAGCTTTCAATGGCAGCTTCGGTATTGTTGTAGGACCCCGCTATGGTAAAAGTGAGCTGGGCTGTTCCCTGGGCTGGAATGGCAACTGCATAGCTTAATTGCCGGGAAATACCATTACCGCTATAGTCACTGCTCTCGGAAGATTGTGAGATCGAGGGGCTATCAGCACCAAAAATAACACTCCATGGGCTTGAAGCATCTTTAATGATCCAGGCGTCAAGTGATTGATCATAGCTGCCCTCGTCCTGCCCATCCTTCATGCCAGACTCTTCACCGAGCCAGGTGGGCCTCAAATCAGAATGTCCCGTAAACCTGAACTCGAGCTCCAGAGGATTTTCTCGGTTGTTTTCCAAAACAAATTGTACTGCTATTCCCTCTTTGTTATCGGGAACAAATTGAAGGCGTTCTATATTTAGGTTTTGATCAGAGAGCTTATAAAGGTGTTTATTACCGATAGGGTAGTTTATAAACGAATTTGCAGCATCTAAAGGGATCTCCTCATCTTCTATGACCAGGGATGCATTAAAACCGTCCATTATTTTGATTGGGTGGTTCCAGATGCCCCCCATTTCACCTTTTATATGCCAACCTAGTTCTGGAAAAGAGCCATCCTGATGACCGACCATATACACCCGATTGCCAGCAGTTACATAGGGAGAATTTAAATAGGATGTATTACCTTCAATGGAAGGAGAGTCATTAAAAGCGGATCTAAAGTCCGTGCTGACTTCCTTAGATTCGCAACAGATCAGGCTAATTAAAAGTAGGACTAGCGCGGGTAGTTGTTTCATATTTTACGATATTAGATCAAAGGTCACAATTGCTATTGTCGTAAAAATATAAATATTCAAGAATAACCTCACTAACCAAGGGGTATAAACAAAAAAAGCGATTCCGTTCTCGAAATCGCTTTTTTCTATTTTATGGTTTTCCCGTCTTTATCTTTAAAACGGTACTCGAGGTACGTGTACGCATCTCGAGGTTGTACTTTAATCCATTTTTTATGCTCCAAAAACCACTTGGAACGTATGGATGGAAATCCTTTTGTAATATAGGCCGCAATAAAGGGATGGATGTTCAAAATTAGTCCTTTGTCCTTATTGGGACCACTCAGAATTCGCTCCAGATCTACGTTGATCTTATTGATCAATCCAATAGGAGCCTCCACTTCCTGGCCATTGCCATTGGGATTTTCTTCTGTTGTTTTAATATTGACTTCAGGCCTGACCCGTTGTCTTGTAATCTGGATAAGTCCAAACTTGCTTGGTGGCAATATTTTATGTTTGGCCCTATCATCTTTCATCTCATCTCTTAGATGATCAAAAAGCTTTCTTCTGTGATCGGCTTTTACCATGTCTATAAAATCGACAACGATAATACCGCCCATATCCCGCAACCTCAGCTGCCTGGCAATTTCGGAGGCCGCAAGTAAATTCACTTCCAAAGCGGTATCTTCCTGATTTTTTGCCTTGTTAGAACGGTTGCCACTATTTACATCAATAACATGTAGGGCTTCTGTATGATCTATGATCAAATAAGCACCCTTGCTCATAGAGGCGGTACGTCCAAAAGACGTTTTTATCTGCCGTTCTATCCCAAATTTTTCAAAAATGGGAACAGAAGAATTATATAATTTTACAATGGATTCCTTTGCTGGAGCTATCTCCAACACATAATCTTTAATCTGGTTATAAAGCGTTTCGTCGTCCACATGAATTCCGGTGAAACTGTCGTTAAACACATCTCTTAGAATGGATGAAGCTCTGTTAAGCTCAACCAAAACCTTTGAGGGTGTAGGCGCTTTATACAATTTCTTACACATTGCTGACCATTTGTTCAGCAAGTTTTGAAGATCTTTATCTAATTCTGCTACTTTTTTGCCTTCTGCAACTGTTCTAATAATCACCCCAAAACCTTTGGGCTTAATACTTTTTACAAGCCTCTTAAGCCTGTCTTTCTCCTCCTTACTTCCTATTTTTTGCGATACGGAAACTCGGTCAGAAAAAGGAACCATAACAAGGTAACGTCCCGCGATGGAAAGTTCTGAACTTATTCTCGGTCCTTTGGTAGAAATGGGCTCTTTAACAATTTGCACTAACAAAGATTGATTAGCTTTTATGACGTTATTAATAGTGCCATGCTTATCAATATCTTTTTCGAATGGAAAATTTTTCAGGGAATAATCTCTTAATTTCCCTGTACTCACTCTTTTTATAAATTTCAACATGGAAGCCAGCTGAGGCCCCAGATCATGGTAATGCAGAAATGCATCTTTCTCATAACCTACATTCACAAAGGCAGCATTTAAACCCGTAACAGGTTTTCTCACTTTTGCTATTAATATGTCGCCAACATTAAAATTATTGTTGTCTTCTTCTTTGTGAAGTTCTATGAGCTTTCCATCCTTTAGTAAGGCAAAATCGACGGCATTAGAATTGGATCTTACGATTAATTCTCTATTCACCTGATTTAATTTATTTCCGTCCGCAGACGGATGATTAAACATTTGTTGTAACAGGTTGTGTAACCCGTCGAAATCCTTTTTAGAATCTCTATGTCAATGAACGTATGAAGCAATTGAAATAGAAAGGGGATGAAACTTTCAGCCCCTTATATCAGTTACTTCTTCTTGTGTCGGTTAGCTCTCCTTCGCTTTTTTCGCTTATGGGTAGCTACCTTATGTCTTTTCCTTTTTTTACCACTCGGCATGAAGTTCTACTTTTTTTTGCTGTTATTATTGCACTTGTACGTTACTCTTTACTCCTTCAACAAAAACCTTAGCAGGCTTAAATGCCGGAATGTTGT
>JBFOMC010000069.1:0-33332 GCA_040830565.1 Flavobacteriaceae bacterium | reverse complement strand
TTTTTAAGGTCACCTTATCTCCGGCCTTATAGGTAACGGTGCCAGAACTGTGAAGAATGGCATTACTGGCAGTTAAAGTTTGAGCAGCCTCCCGTATTCCTGCGCTAGTCTCATTTGCTGTAATATTTAAGGTATTGCTACAATCCGAACCCCCACCAGGAGGTGGCGGTGGTGGAGGTGGCGCACTCAGTATATCAAAGTTGATATTTACATTTATGTAACTATTGACCCTGGTGTACAGTATAGCATCATCTTCGGTTATGTTGGGATTGGTGATAAGAAAATCGCCTGTAACATCTCTTAGACCAGCCATTGTAGGAGAACCATAAATCGCCAGAAACGGACCGGCATTGCTGTATTCTAAACTGGTATTTGCAAAAGAGACACCGCCTAAATGAGGTACATTTATGCGATAATTGGGGGTTTCCATTGCAATTGGCGCAGCCAGACTCCCTGGTTTTACTTTAAAACTGCAATTGACAAATTCTGCTTTTACCGCATTGTAGACTTTTCTGGTTTTAAATACGCTTTTGCGGACATTTTCTACTACCAAATTTTCAAATCTGATTTTACCCCCGACCGGTGCAAAGTAATTGGTGGTACCATTGCTTAGCATGATCTCAGTATTTGGATTTCTTCTAGACTCTATTGAATTATTAGATAAGTAACAGTCTTTAAAAACCACGTCCAGAGGCGCCGTAGCAGATGTCATATGATTTAGTCCAAAAGTAATTCCAGCCTGGCCATTATCAAAAGCACGACAATCTTCGAAACGCACATCAATGAATTTATCATCAATCCCATGAGGTTCAAATTTAATTCCGCTCCCAACAATGGGGCCGCTCGTTCCACTAAAATCGCAATTTTTTACAAGCAGACCATCAGCACTGATTATGGTAATACCGCTACGAGACTGGTTGATAACGTTAAGATCTTCCAAGACGATATTCTTGCTGGTATTACCGGAAAGATAAACCCCATCTCCTCCGCTTTCCTCTAAAGTGAGCCCTTTGACCGTAACATTAACACCATGTTGTATCTCAAATGAAACTCTATATTCTGTGTTAGGATCTAAATTAGTGTATTCAGCCTTATTCATTTTAAACTTTGCCCCATAGCCCAGGATGGTCAGGTTTAAGGGGCGAGCTAACTTCAAAAGCTTCGCATTACGAGCATTAAATCTTCCGGTTATAGCTCTAAGAACAACACCTGGTTCAAAAATGATCACTTTGTTTTTGATATCAAAAAGTGTTATGGGCCCAACGTTCCAGCCGGCAGCTTTGTAGTCGACAATGACCGTATCATAATTAGACCGAAAGGCAGCCTTAAGTGCATCTGTGGCATCCGAGGAATTATATCCAAAGGAGGAGGCCTTAACCTGAGAGGCTTCAATTTTACCGAAGGCCAATACCGAAAGTGCGGTCAGTAAAAGAACTATTTTAGTCGAAGGTAACTTTATTGTCATCTTGAAAATCTATTGTGGAATTAACTGAGTTCAAAAAAAGATTAAATGATAAAACCATATCATTCAAACCAATAAAGCACCTAAGGTTGTTCACCTTTTTTCTGTTCTAAGCTATTGCTCAAAAGCTTTGAAAGCTTTCTGTTTTCTTCCTTTAAAGCTTTAAGTGCTCTTTCTTGTTGTGCATCTTTTTTATTGAGTTCAATAACATATAGCGTAAGCTCCTCTATTTTCTGGAGTAATTTTGCATCCATTTCACCCAGAGTAATACCCTCCTGCTCTACCTTTTTAGCACTCGGAATATCTTTAAGATGACCGTATGTATTGATAAAATCTTCTACTTCACTTAAAGTAGGCAGGTTGTAATCCTCTTCAAAAACAAAATCGGACCAACCTCCGCCTTCTACAACTACTTCTCTAGCGCCAATTGAGCCTTCAACAGCCAATCTATGGCTTCCAAAACTGTTGGTGCCTATCGCCATTTTCTCTTCAAAGTATATGTTACCATCTTGCTTAACATAATATACTCTCTTGTGAGAAGACGCCTGATTGTCTGACCAAAACTCCATGAGATTGTTATTCCCGCTTTGAATGCCCTTGTACCTCCAATAAAAACCGTAGTTATGAGCAGGATTCCCCATATAGATATCCAGGTCCTTATTTTTTCCGACAATTCGCAACATTTTTCCGTTGGTCGTCGATTCAATATTTAACTTGGCGATGGCGTTGGTAGAACCAATGGCGACGTTGTTGGTAGTGGTGAGTTTACCACCTGAAGTAGACCATTGCGCATTTGCTCCAAAACAAAAGGCAAGAAGAATTGCACCTAAAGTAAAGTTTCTCATTATAGTTATTTTTTGATTTTAGATTTTATTTAGTTCAACAAAATGGTCCCGTCACCAAGACGATAAACGTCGGGGCGGAACTCATAACATCTATGCGATCGACTGAACAAATCGATCAATACATGATATTGCCTTTGTCTAAAGACAGCGTTAAATGCTCTGGTTAATACGTTATCCCGGAAATTGGTTATGGGATAAACACATTTAGAAGTTGGTAGGGTGGTTGGCCACAAAAATAGCCGGTTTTTTGTATTTCAAAACATCCCAAGTGTGCAGTTCATCGAAAAAAAAGAAATTTTAGCTGGTATTTTGACCATTTAATCGGTAATATTCTTCAATTCCTACAACGGCCTGGGAAACAACTTACTAATATCTTATTTGGCCAAATATATAGGATACTGACTTGGAGAGGATGATACAAATTATAGGTTTGGAAACTATAGTAAGATTCTTATAGATAGGAACTATCAAATCCGAGCGGTAAAATATCTGCGATCGAATTACACTGAAAAACCTTTCCTTCCTCTCCCATCATAAGTATGCGGATCGGAGATTTTTGTCGTTGTTCATATTCTGCAATCGACTGCCTGCAATTACCGCATGGTGCGGCTGGTCTTTGTGTGGTAAAGGTATTAGAAGCTGCTGAAATCGCAACCGTCGAAATGGCAACCTCCGGATAGATTGCACCTGCCTGGAAAACGGCGACCCGTTCTGCACAAAGTCCGGAAGGATAGCTTGCATTTTCCTGGTTGTTTCCCAAAACTAATTCGCCATTTGCCATCCGTACTGCAGCTCCCACTTTGAATTTGGAATAGGGAGCATAGGCATTTTCTCTGGATTGTACTGCTGCTTTCATCAATAACTGATCTTCCTCGGGAAGCTCTTCAATTGAATCGTATACTGACAGTTCAAATGTTATTTTACGCTTTTGCATAAATTTATGTTACCCAGGGTCTAAAATAATAAAACCTGCGCTATGGCAGGTTTTATTATTAAACTTATCTGGACTATTGTTAATCGTTATAGAACTCTTCTCCTAAGTTAAATGTAAGAGAAAAACGAAGCGTATTCTCTAAAGGGTTTCTCACCTGAGAGGTCGAGAACAGATAAGAAAGATCTACTTGTGCCGCCTTAAATTTAAAACCGGCACCAAGGGTAAAGAACTTTCTAGATCCCTTGTCCTCACTTTCGTTAAAATACCCCGTTCTGATCATAAAGGCGTCCTGGTAAATATATTCAGCACCAAGGGCCCATGTAAATTCTTTTAACTCCTCAGAGAATCCATCAGGGGCATCCCCAAAAGATTCAAAGACACCGTTGAAAAAAGTAATATTTTGATATTCTGTATTATCATCTGCATCTACATCGCCATCTCCGTCAAAATCTCTAGGCGTTGGCACCAAGAGTTTATTGAACTCCGTGGTAATTCCTAAAACATTGTCCGCATCAAGGATAAAATCAAATCCACCTCCAAATTTTAAATTTGTCGGAATAAAATTCTCCTGACCTCCTTCATCATATTTTATCTTACCTCCAAGATTTGAAATATTGAATCCTGCTCTCCACCTACCATCAAAGCTATTATAAGCTATTTCTCTGGAGCGATAGTATCCTGCCACATCAACAGCAAAAGAACTGGCGGCCTGAGAATCGATATTTTCGTCCTGAGGCAGTTTGAGGTTAGATCTGATAAATCTACCCGCAACGGCCATGGAAAAAGTCGGACTCAATTTAAGAGAGTATGAGCCATCTAAAGCTATCTCATTTGGTTTAGCCAGTGTCCCTGGATCATTAGCAAATTGTCTAAGCTCTATTTCACCTAAAGTAAAATAGCGCAAGCTAACAGCAAAGGCACTTTGCTCATTTATTTTATTGTAAAAATTTCCGTTTAATAAGGCTATATCCGTAATTATACTTTCTAAGTAAGGAGTATAACTAACACCAATTCCCATTTTGCGTTCAGCGAAGGCAAATTTAGCCGGATTCCACTGTTGAGAGAAGGCATCTGTAGAAGTAGCCACACCCATATCACCCATACCAGCCGCACGGGCATCTGCCGCGATGGTTAAAAACGGTACTGCAGTGGTAATTACCCTGTCTTCTTGAGCAGAAATTTTTCCGATAAAAGCCAACAGAAGTAGTAGCAATAATTTTTTCATTTCTTCATTTAGAATTTAGTTGGGGCAAAAATCTTAATTTAAAATTAATTCCTCAAATATATTAGTTGTATTACATGTAAACGACCATTTTAAAAATATCTTGTACTACAGGCTATTTTATTTTGATTAATCTACGATAAGCCCTTTAAAACAAGAGCAAAATAGCGATGGATTATGCAATAAAAAAGCTAAAAATCCCAAGGCTCCTTATACTGCAATGTCATTGGTCTGAAAAGAAAGTATTTTGTCCATACTATAATGCATTTTAGACCGTTATCAAATTGGATAGTATCCCTAATGCTATTGGTGAAACAATGAGTTCGAAATATTTCGTATACCGATAAAATATTATGGGTAAATCATCGTTTATAATGCCGAAAGCGACAAAAGCTTAAATAAATGCACAGAGTAAACCCTAAAATTTTTGGTTTGCTTTTGAACTTAAGTCCTAAATACAAATGAAAAAACGATTTATCAAAATTGTACTCTCTTGTGCAGTGATCGCGGGAGGTTTTACAGTAACCAGCTGTAAAAAATCTTCTTCGTCTTCCAAAAACGTTTCAAGAGCCACAGGCTGGAAGATCAATGCCAAGGAAGGTGGTTTTCAATACAATTCAGACTTTAAGGAACAGGAAACTGGTCCTGGCCTGGTTTTTATTGAAGGAGGAACATTTACCAAAGGTAAGGTACAAGACGACGTAATGCACGATTGGAATAATACCCCATCCGCACAGCACGTTCAGTCTTTCTATATGGATGAAACCGAGGTTACTAATGTAATGTATCTGGAATATCTGGACTATCTCAAAAGCGTTTATCCACCGGAAAATCCGAAATACACCAACATCTACACTGGTGCATTACCTGATACTTTAGTATGGAGAAACAGACTTGGTTACAATGAAACCATGACCAACAACTACCTAAGGCATCCTGCTTATGCGGAATATCCGGTAGTAGGTGTGAACTGGGTTCAGGCTGTTCAATTTTCTGAATGGAGAACAGACCGTGTTAATGAAGCCATGCTAGAGCGAGAAGGGTATCTTGCAAAGGATGCCAAATACAAAGCGGTAACCGGAGAGGTAGAAGGTACTTTTAGTACTGAAGCTTACTTAAACAGACCGGAGTCTGTTTACAACGGGCAAATTGATTCCCTCCAGGGAAAACAGAAAAAGGATTCAGTCTCTAACTTCGCCAAAAGAAGTAGTGGTATCATCATGCCAGAATACAGATTACCTACAGAGACAGAGTGGGAATATGCTGCTGCTGCACTGCAGGGAACGCGTGAGTATAATAACTACAGGGGAAGAAAAAAATATCCTTGGGAAGGAGATTATACCAGAAACGGACAACGTGTTGGTAGAGGTGATCAATTGGCAAACTTTAAACAAGGTAAAGGTGACTACGGCGGGATAGCAGGTTGGTCTGATGATGGTGCAGATATCACTGCCGAAGTAAAGTCGTATAAACCCAACGATCTAGGTCTTTATGATATGGCGGGTAACGTGGCCGAATGGGTTGCTGATGTATACCGACCAATAGTTGATGACGAAATAAGCGATTTTAACTACTACAGGGGTAACATATATATGAAAACCGCAATTGGAGAAGACGGAAAGGTAAATATCCTTAGAGACAGTATAATGTATGATACCTTACCTAATGGAAAAATTGTTGCGGTGAACTTACCAGGAGAAATTAAGATGGTACCGGTTGATGAGCAAGAAACTTATTTAAGAACCAATTTCTCTAGCAGCGATAACCGAGGCTATAGAGATGGGGATCCGGGATCTACAAGATTTTTCGACAGATTCTCAGATGAGGATGAATCTCGCAATCGCAAAATGTACGATTCTCCAAAACACAAAGTGGAGAGAGATTCTGTAGGCAACCTGGTACGTCAATACGATGAATCTAACAACAGAACTACTTTAATTAACGATGAAGTTCGCGTATACAAAGGTGGTTCTTGGAGAGATAGAGCCTATTGGTTAGATCCGGCACAACGTAGATACCTGCCTCAGTATATGGCAACCGACTATATCGGCTTTAGATGTGCCATGTCTAGAGTAGGATCCAAATCCAAAACAAAGAATAAAACTGTTAGGGGTAAAAAAGCCCGATAGTTTAGAAATAATATAGTAAAGGAAAAGCCCTGATCATCTGATCAGGGTTTTTTTATTTTATCCGATCGACGACTAACTCAGAATCAAAAATGCGATGTAGGAATAGTTGATCTAATTTTCCGGGGGATACCCTGTAGCTAATTGACTTTCAATTATGACTTAAATAGCTTCTCGACTTATAACTTAGACTATATTACCATTTATCCGATTAATCTGCATTTCATCTATACTCTTGATGCTAATTTGTGTATTTCATCGATTTTTTATGCATTTCATCGATGATTTTAAATATTTAGTAGGATTATTCCTTCTAATTACAGTTGCGTTGGTAAAATGAACTAAGACCTACTTAACAGACGCAATTAAGACTTTGTAAAACCCAAATCGCATGAAACACATTCTACTTCTTAAAGAAATCTATTACGAGGCTTTCAGAGACTTAGGTTCAAAATTTGTCAAGTCCTATTTTAAGATCTTTACATGGTTTGCTTTCGCAGTCTACCTGATAGTATTGTATGCATTTATTTTTAGGGTATCCACGGGGTTTGCTTTTGAATAGGTATCAGAAGCATTACAGGATATTTAGAACAGCGTTCATTCGGGGGAAAGAACGCTGTTTGCTTTTATAGCCTTCCAACACTTCAATATTGACTACTACTTACAATTTCGGTTTAGGCCTCTTTAGTAGAATCAATAAATCCAGTAACTTTGACTCATCAATCGCATGATTGGAAGTATCGTATACAAAACTCTAGATGACCCTAAAAGAACTGCACAAAGTATTTCTTAAGTATCCGACAATTAGCACAGATACGCGAGTTATACAACCCAACTCAATTTTTTTTGCGTTAAAAGGCGAACACTTTAATGGCAACACTTTTGCCCAAACAGCTTTGGATAAAGGAGCGGTATACGCTGTTGTAGATGAAGCCCAATATGCCACTTCGGAAAACATCATTCTTGTAGAAGATGTGCTAAGCACTTTACAGCATTTGGCCACCTATCATCGTCATCAAAGCAAGGCCAGAGTTGTAGCACTTACCGGAAGTAATGGAAAGACCACCACCAAGGAACTGATCCATGCCGTGCTGAAAAAGAAATACAGAACAGTGGCCACCAAAGGCAACCTTAATAACCATATTGGGGTTCCGCTTTCTTTACTTACTATTGAGGAAGACACGGAAATAGCCATTATAGAAATGGGTGCAAATCACCAGAAAGAAATTGAATTTTTGACTAGTATTGCCCAGCCAGATTTCGGTTATATCACCAACTTCGGTAAGGCACATCTTGAAGGTTTTGGAGGTGTTGAAGGGGTCATAAAGGGCAAGTCTGAGCTCTATGACTATCTTATCGCCAATGATAAATACATTTTTTTAAATGCCGATGACCCCATACAACAAGAGAAGTTGGCCGGTTATGTTAAGAAATTTGGTTACAGTACTACGGATCAAAGGTATTTCAGGATCTTGTTAAAAACTGAACATCCATTTGTTTCCATAGAGGTTGAGGGAACTACTATAAATACACAGTTGATAGGAGCTTATAATTTCACCAACTGCAGCGCTGCTATTCTTATTGGAAAATATTTTAATGTACCTATAGAAGCTATTAAAGATGCCATAGAAGCGTACGTTCCAAGTAACAACCGCTCCCAGCTTTTAGAACAAAATGGCCACAGCATCATACTTGATGCTTATAATGCTAACCCTACCAGCATGGCCGCTGCTCTTGAAAACTTTAGAAGAATAGAGCAAAGTCCAAAAGTGATCTTTTTGGGAGATATGTTCGAATTGGGAGACACGGCTGTAGAGGAACATCAAGATGTGGCCGATAGGGTTGCCAAGATGCAACTCGATGAGGTTTTCCTAATTGGCAAGCTATTTAGTCAGACCGATACCCAGTTTAAAAAAATGACGGCTTTTGAAGATCTTGAAAGCTATCTTACAGAGCACCCACTTCCCAAAAGTACTATTTTAATTAAGGGATCCCGCGGAATGGCGCTGGAGCGTATACTGGATATTTTGTAGTACATTGTAGCTAAGCGCACTTTCAGACAAAAAGACCCTATGCACTTTGTATCAGCACATACTGTGTTTAAGACGGTCCAGATACTTCTTTTCTCTTTCTTACTGAGCTGCTCAATGGCTTGTTCCAAAAGCGAAGAAGGAGAAAAACCATTGTCTTCTGCAGATGAAATGCTGGAACTTATTGCCAGAACAGGGGAGCACAATGGTACAATGACCTTGGCGGATGGTTCTGAGTGGAAATACAGAATTTCAGTGCCGGAAATCCCCGATGGCTCTAAAGTTCCGCTACTGCTAAATTTACATTGGTCCGGTGGTTTTGACAGCTATATAGAATCCATGCGTTGCCTTGTGGAACCCGCTTTTAAAAATTCAGGATATATCATTTTTTCACCAAGAATTGGTTTTGGAGAAAATTGGATATCAGAGAAGAACAGAAATAGGGTACTGGAATTTCTTGACCTTGCGAAACTTCATTGGCCTATTGATCCCAACAAAATTGGAGTGACCGGATACAGTCTGGGAGGCACCGGATGCTGGAATTATGCCAAGGATCATGAAGATTATTTCTCTGCCGCGATCCCCATGGCAGGAGCCTATTTTGGTGCCACAAAAATCAATATTCCAATGACGGTTATTCACGGTACCGAAGACGAACTCTACGATTACGATTTTGCCGTTGAGGTCATTAACGACAATAATTCCAAGGGGTCTGATATTACCTTGATCACCGCAGAAGGCCTCTCACATCAACAGGCCTGTTTGTATTCCACCTATTTGATTACCGCCGCAGAATGGCTTAAGAATGAGGTTTGGAAATAGGGCCGAGCGGCAAGCAAAGGTCCTGTGGACCTTTGATAGCGAGGAGCCAGATGGAGCGGGGCTTCTGATAAGCTATTACATTATCAAAATGGGATTAACTCTCTTCGGTCGTTGATCCATCTAACACGCTACTGCAAATAGGGCCGAACGACCACAATAAGGTCCAGTGGACCTTATGTAGTGAGGAGCCAGATGGTGCGTTGGCAATATTTTTTTCATCCTTCACAGAAAGGAAAATAAATTTTCATTCTGCTCGGATTAAAAAATCCATTAGCCAAGGCTAATGGATTTTCTGCTTGATGTGGGATATACTGGATTCGAACCAGTGACCTCTGCCCTGTCAAGACAGCGCTCTAAACCAACTGAGCTAATATCCCTTTTGGGTCCGCAATATCGTAAAATAATTAGAGGATATAGAGGTTCAGTTTAAATTTTATGACCAAAGAACATGGAATTTATTGGTCGAAGAAAACGATGATAACCAGATCTTCCTCAATAGCAACAAACTTATGTGCTACTTCCGCCTTAACAAATAACACACTGCCTTTTGTCACCGGAATTTCTTGCTCATCTGTAATAAACTTCGCCTTTCCTTCAATTACATAATACACCTCATCGGTATCATGAGGTTGCTGTCGGTCTTCCTCTCCTGCCTTTAGGTGATAGAGTCCGGTTAAAACGTTCTTTCCTTTAATGAAGGATGTCCATCTTTTATCGTCTTTTTGAAGCGCCCCTAACAAGGAATCAATATGAAAGGACGATACATTAGGGTCTTCTGCTGTTACTGCTTCCTGGGCATAGCTATTCATTGTCATTAGAAGAATAGCTATAAAACCTAACATGATTTTTTGCATGAGTGATCAATTTTGGTATTCCAGGAATAAGGTACGATTTTGTGTGTAAATGGGATCAAACGCGTAAAAACACTAAGAAGGCGTCTAGTGTGGTGGCTTTGGATAAATCCAGATCATAAAAAAAGGGATTAACTCCCGCGGTCGTTCATCCCGAACCTAGCGGTAAGCAAAGGTTCTGTGGACCTTTGATAGCGAGGAGCCAGCTGGTGCGATAGCTATTTTAATTCTAGTACTATTTCTCTTTCCCGCGAGGGATTGAATATCCCTATAGCGAAACCACTACTGCAAATACAATCCCAAAAGTGACTGCGTCACTTTAGTCTTTTTGTTTTCTCGGCACTCGTACAAAGGGATTAACTCGATACTCTCGTTCATCCCTATAGCACAGCCACTACTGCAAATACAATCCCGAAAGTGACTGCGTCACTTTAGTCTTTTTGTTTTCTCGGCATTACCAAACCTTCGGTTTGAATGCCTTGAAAACAAAAATCCCGATGAAATAAAATTTCATCGGGATTGTGCTTGATGTGGGCGCGAAGGGATTCGAACCCCTGACCCCCTGGGTGTAAACCAGGTGCTCTGAACCAACTGAGCTACGCGCCCTAAAAAGAACTTGCCAGACCAATATGTAATTGGCGATTAGGCGGGTGCAAATATAGAATAGTTTTTTGTTACCTAAAACAAAAAAATGCAAAAAATAAGCAGTAGATCATAGCACCTCAGCCACGGTGAAAGTGCTTCCCCCTACAAAAATCAGATCCTTTACCGAAGCCTTTTTAAGAGCTGCTTTAAACCCTAGTGGAATAGAGGTATAAGATTTTCCTTTTAGACCAACACTTCGGGCACTCTCTTCAAGAAGTTTTACATCGAGCCCCCTCGGGACTCCTGGTTTAGAAAAATAATATTGAGCATGGCGTGGAAATAAGGGTAAAATTTTCATCAGATCTTTATCCTTAACCAGCCCGAGTACTATATGTAGATTTTCAAACTCCTGTTGTTCTAATTGTTCAAGTACCAATGATAAGCCTTCACTATTATGCGCAGTATCGCAAATAACCTTAGGGTTAGTTTGTAAAACCTGCCACCTTCCCAGCAGTCCGGTATTCTCAACAACCCTGGTTAGTCCTCTTTTTAGATGTGCTTCCTTTACCGTAAACCCTTTTAGCATTTTCAAGCTCATGATCACCCCTTTTACATTTTTGTTCTGGTAGTTGCCTAGTAAAGAGGTCTTATATTCTTTTTTTACCATTTGGTCGGCAAAGACAATTCTTGCTTCTTGCTTCTTGGCTTGTTTAATAAACCCGGCCTTCGTCTCTTTTTGAGATTCACTGATGACCACAGGTACTCCTTTTTTTATGATCCCAGCTTTTTCCCTGGTAATCTCCTCTAGGGTATTGCCCAGCATATCGGTATGATCCATCCCTATATTAGTAATAAGAGAAACCTCCGGCTCAATAATATTCGTGGAATCTAACCGGCCTCCTAAGCCCACCTCAATAATGGCAATATCTACAGTTTTCTTGGCGAAATATTCGAATGCCATCCCCACGGTCATTTCAAAAAAAGACAAGCCGCGTTGATCAAAAAAAGCCCTGTTCTTCTTTATAAAGTTGATTACAAAACGCTTATCGACAGTTTTGCCATTGATCTTAATACGTTCTCTAAAATCTTTCAAATGAGGGGAAGTATATAGGCCTACCTTGTAACCCGCTTCCTGTAAGATAGATGCCAGCATATGACTCGAAGAACCTTTTCCGTTAGTTCCGGCGACGTGGATACTCTTAAAGGTCTTTTGAGGCTGCCCAAGATGGCTGGCAAGGGCCTGGATGTTATCTAGTTTTGCATTTAGGGCACTTTTCCCCAGCTGCTGGTACATTGGAAGCTGGTTAAACATCCAATCTACAGTTTCCTGATAGGTCATTTCCTATTCACCAAGTTTAAAGTTAACCACCACAAATCCTATTTGCTGGCTTGGAGCTTTAGAATCCAGATTCCATTTGTGCAGAAATGCGGTTTTCCTTGCGGGTTCTAACAAACATGGGTGACTATTTGTAGTGCCTCTTTGTCCGGGCTCCGCCCTGACCACTTTCCCGTTTCTATCGACAAATATTTTGACGACTACACGCCCTTCCTGATTGCAGTCCTGTTGTACTTTTCCTCTATTGACTAAGGACCTTCCACTTAGGCCATATCCGCCCGTTCCGCTTCCGGAGCCGGGGGCTCCATAATAGGTTGTGGCGTAAGGATCTCCATCTGGTTGTCCTTTATCCCCTGCTCTATTATCATCACCCTCACTTCCTGTAGCGGTGCCATCAGACTTATTGAGGCCGCCCATCAATTCATCGAGCTTTTTCTTTTTAGCTTCCTTTTCTTTTCGCGCACGTTCTTCTTCTGCTCGTTTCTGAGCTTCCAGGCGTTCTGCCTTGGCTTTAGCTAACCTAGCCGCCTCCTCGGCTTTTCGTTTGGCAGCCTGTTGCTGTTTAATTCGAATAGACTCCGGATCCTCTGCAGTCAGTACTTTTTCCGAGGCTTTCTCAGTAACCTCTTCTTCAGCCACTTCTTCAGGCGGAGTAACTTCTTCCTGCTCTTCAACCTGTTCCTCTACCACCTTCTTAGTTTCTGTGGGTTGGGACTTGATTTTTTCCTTAGGTTGTTCCTTGCCCATGCCAAATTCCATGGTTCCGAAGTTTACAGTGATACCATTTTCAATGGGAGGTTCCATATAGGTAAGGCCAATGTAAAAAAGCAAAAGGAGTAATACACTTAACAGAAAAGTGGTAAGTGTAAAGGATTTTTTCTTGTGTCTCGTATCTAAAAGTGACATTAAACTTAGTTAATGTTTAAATCTTATCTCTCAATGACATTATTCCCAACTATAATGCCAAAACCATCAGGCCCAAAGAATACTAATTTGGCCTAACCGCCAGAATAACTTTGTAGCTATTTCTATTGGCAATATCCATAACGTTTACCGCCTCCTTAATAGCCACATTCTCCTCCGCTCTGAGTATTATGGTGGGCTTCTCCTGCCCTTCAAGCGCTTTCTTTAATTCAATCTCAATATAGTCCCCATTAATCCTCTCATTGTTTACAAAATATTCCAGATCCCTGTTGATAGTAACCGAGACATTTTGAGTATTGGTCGACTTACCCTTTGCCTTAGGAAGTAAAAGGTCTAGGGCATTAGGGGAGTTCGCTGTAAGCATAAAGAAAATTAGCAAGAGGAAAACAATGTCCGTCATAGACGACATGCTAAAATCTGGGCTTACTTTATTTCTTCCTTTCAATTTCATATCGCCTCACTATACAGGTTCATTCAACAGATCTAAAAACTCTACCGCATTAGCCTCCATCTTATGAACCACTTTATCTGTTCTGTTTACAAGATGGTTGTAACCCATATAGGCAATAATCCCAACAACCAGACCGGCCACAGTGGTGGTCATTGCCGTGTATATACCTGAAGCCAAGGCACCCATTTCCGCCTGTCCTCCACTACTCGCCATTTGATGAAATGCCAGGATCATGCCAATTACAGTACCAAGGAAACCAATCATGGGAGCAGCCCCGGCAACCGTGGCCAGAATGCTTACATTTTTTTCTAATTTGTAAACTTCCAGCGTACCCGCATTTTCTATAGCCGTATTGATGTCGTCCAGAGGTTTCCCTATCCTTGAAACTCCTTTCTCCGTTAATCTCGCAACGGGAGAATCTGTTTGAGCACACAAGATCTTTGCCGCCTCTAGCTTGCCATTCATCACATGATCTCGAATTTGATTCATGAAATTCTTGTCTATTTTGGAAGCAGCCTTAATGGCTAAAAGTCGTTCAAAATAGATATAAAGGGCAACGGCCAACATGGCAAAAAGTACAGAAATAATTACAATACTTCCTGTACCACCGTTAAAAATCAAGTCAATTACCGAAAGTGTTTTTTCTTCAGAAGCAATCTCCCCCAGCTGGGTTTCATCCGCGAGGTCTTGAAACAAAATCATATAATTCTCATATTTAGGTTGCCCTTATAACGGTATTTTATCGATAAAAGTATGTACCTAAATCAAATTTCGAACAATTATGAACACGAGGGCTCCCGCAATAAAGCCGAGGAATGCCAACCATGCGATTTTCCGTAAATACCAGAAGAAATCTATTTTTTCCATTCCCATGGCCACAACCCCTGCGGCAGAACCTATAATGAGCATACTTCCCCCTGTTCCCGCAGAATACGCAATGAAATGCCATAGTGGATTATCTACGCTCTCAGAGAACATTCCTAAACTGGCTGCAACCAGAGGCACATTATCAATAACCGCTGAACCAACACCTAGCACCAATACAACCAGATCTGAAACCTGAGTACCTACAAGTTCTGTACCCATCAATGGAGTTGTCATTTTTAACCAGTCCGCAAAGCCAAACAGTATCCCTAAAGACTCCAAAGCGGCCACAGCCATAAGAATCCCCAGGAAGAAAAGAATACTGGGGAGTTCAATCTTAGAAAGTGCGCTGTGTACAGGACTGTGATGCGCATGGGCATCGCTTTCAGCGCCATCAACTGAAGAAATACTGAATTTTCTGTTACTGTAGATTTCGGCAAAAGTGGCAACCACCGCCAGAGAAAGCATCATTCCCACATAAGGAGGTAAATGAGTTACCGTCTTAAAAATAGGAACAAATACTATGGCCCCTAAACCCAGGTATAGCATAGTGGGACCCATCCTATGTTGACTGTTACCTTCTTGCTCCTCGTAGTCAATACTTCCTCTAAAAGCCTTAAGGTAAGAGGCAATAAAGGTCGGTATAACCATACAAAAGAGTGAAGGAATAAGTAAATACGTGATCAATTTAAGCGTAGTTACCTTACCTCCGATCCACAACATAGTGGTAGTAACATCTCCAATTGGAGACCAGGCACCTCCTGCGTTGGCAGCTATGACTATAAGACCAGCGTACCAAAGCCTATCTTCGCGCTTCTTAACAATCTTTTGAAGAATGGAAATCAGTACAATGGTTGCTGTTAGATTGTCAATAATAGCCGAAAGAATAAAGGCAAGAAAAGCAAATATCCACAGTATTTTACGCTTGCTTCGGGTTTTGACATAGCCTTTTATGGTAGCAAAACCATTAAAGTAGTCTATAATTTCTACTATGGTCATCGCACCTAATAAGAATACCAATATTTCAGCTGTTTTACCTAAATGATGCAAGAGCGTTTCTTCTAACAAATGCATTCGCCCATCGTGCTCCAGGGCGGTATATCCCTCTACCAAGGCGTGTTTGCCAGAATCAAACCAACTAGAAAAACCATCAATACCGAAAGCCATCATGGCCCATAAAATGGCCATCATTGCAAGGGCTGGAATTAACTTATCAATTTTGAGACTGTGTTCAAGGGTAATGGCCAGATACCCAATAACAAATACGGCAATGAGTAAGGTTTCCATATGTTCAGGTTGGTTTTTAAGTTATAAAAGCTGCTTAATTGCAATTTCAAAAGCGGTTTTACTGATATTCGTTTTTGAAGTCTTGTGCCTAAAGATATTCAAAATTGCCTTTCTAATGGTATCCGAAGTGTCATTAAATATCAATTCATCATCCATTCCCACCCTTCTTTCCATAAAATAAGCAAAAACACGGGCCATTCCGCAGTTCGAAATAAAATCTGGAATTAAACTTACGCGCTCATCTGTATACTCCATTATGGGTCCGAAAAAGATCTCTTTGTCTGCAAAAGGGACATTAGCCCCGCAACTAATAACTTCTAAACCTGTGTCTATAAGTGTAGTAATTTGCTCTTTGGTGATCAGCCTGGAAGCGGCACATGGAGCAAAGATCTCTGTTGGAAGTTCCCATATTCTCTTATTGATCTCTTCAAAAGGGATCATTTCCTCAGCCATTAAGGCATTTCCCCTTTTATTTCTGAAAAATTCCTTTATCTGCTCAAAGCTGAAACCATCCTCGTTTACCACTCCACCAGCTCTATCAATTATCCCAACAACCTTAGCTCCCATTTGAGACAGATAGAATGCCGCAGCCGATCCTACATTTCCAAATCCCTGAACCACCGCTCTTTTACCGGAAATTCCATTTCCATAGATATCGTAATAGTGCTTAGCGGCTTCAGCAACCCCAAAACCTGTGATCATATCTGCAACCGTATATTTTCTGCGCAGGTCTGGAGAATACTTTTCATCTTCAAGAACTTTTTTGACGCCTAACCTCAATTGACCGATCCTGTTTATCTTATCCGCCTCGGTGGGTTTAAAATGTCCGTTAAAAACTCCCTCTTGTGGATGCCATACACCGGCATTTTCGGTTATTGGGATTACCTCGTGGATCTCATCAACATTGAGATCCCCTCCAGTACCATAGTAGCTCTTCAACAAGGGAGAAACTGCTGCATACCAACGCTCCAATACCCCTTTTTTCCTAGGGTCCGTGGGGTCAAAATTTATTCCTGATTTAGCCCCTCCTATAGGCGGGCCCGACACGGTAAATTTTACTTCCATCGTTTTTGCAAGGGATAGCACTTCATTCATATCCAAACCTACCCGCATTCTGGTCCCACCACCTGCAGCTCCACCTCTAAGTGAATTTATAACTGTCCAGCCTTCAGCTTCCGTTTCAGGGTCTTTCCAATTAAATACGATTTCGGCTGGCTTATTTTCATACTTTTTAAGCAATTCCTTCATTTCCATAAATTCCAAAAATTTATTATTAATAAAACAATACTAGATTCTATCTTATACTACATGCTTTCTTTTATCCCCAAAGGGGGAGCTAGTGTTGTCTCATAATTTTCGAATTTTAGGACGCTAAGTGCCAGACAAATATAAAAATATTGTTAAGCTTCCTTCCCATTTACAGTGACCGGGAAAGAAAAGCTTAAAGTCGACCAATTTTAAACAGATTATACTATTCGCAAATCTAGCTACAAATTATTGAATATTATCTAATATACAGCTATATTTGCACTGGTTTTTTATCAATATCATATAGGCATGGATTTTACACTTTCCGAAGAGCAATTGATGATTCAGCAGGCGGCCAGAGACTTTGCTCAAACTGAATTATTACCCGGTATAATAGAGCGAGATGACGCCCAGGAATTTCCGGCAGAACAGGTAAAGAAAATGGGAGAACTGGGTTTTCTGGGAATGATGGTGGATCCAAAATATGGCGGAAGCGGTTTAGACACCCTTTCCTATGTCATAACTATGGAAGAATTATCCAAAGTGGATGCATCCGCTTCGGTAATAGTCTCTGTTAACAACTCGCTTGTTTGTTGGGGGATAGAAAGCTTTGGCACCGAAGAACAGAAAATGAAGTATTTAACTCGCCTGGCTTCCGGAGCCTGTATAGGGGCCTTCTGTCTTTCAGAACCTGAAGCCGGTAGTGATGCAACATCACAAAAGACTACCGCCATTGATCACGGAGATCATTATGTGCTGAATGGCACAAAAAACTGGATTACCAATGGGAATAGCGCAGAGGTGTATCTTGTGATCGCTCAAACCGATGTAGATAAAGGCCATAAAGGTATTAATGCCCTTATTGTTGAAAAAGGAATGGAGGGATTTGAAGTTGGTCCCAAGGAGAATAAGCTTGGCATTCGGGGAAGTGACACACATTCCCTAATATTTAACGATGTGAAAGTTCCAAAAGCCAACAGGATTGGCGAAGATGGCTTTGGTTTTAAGTTTGCCATGAAAACACTTGCCGGTGGTAGGATCGGGATTGCAGCTCAGGCATTGGGGATAGCTGCAGGGGCTTATGAGCTTTCAAAAAAGTATGCCAAAGAGCGGAAGGCCTTTGGTAAAGAAATCGCTCAACATCAGGCCATCGCCTTTAAATTGGCAGATATGCATACGCAGATTGCCGCTGCCAGACATTTGGTTTATAAGGCTGCATGGGATAAGGATAATGGCAACAATTACGATCTTTCCGGAGCTATGGCCAAGCTATATGCTTCTCAGGTAGCTATGGACACCGCGATAGAGGCTGTCCAGATACATGGGGGTAATGGTTTTGTGAAGGATTACCATGTTGAAAGGATGATGAGAGATGCCAAGATAACTCAGATCTATGAAGGTACTTCGGAGATACAAAAAATAGTAATCTCCAGAGGGATCCTTAGGGATTGACGGTTCACTTAAGAGGTTATTTGCTTCCCTTCAAATTTGCTTTGTCTTTTGTTTTGAACATATCATCGGATAAGCTATCGATAATATTGCATATTCTTCATTGTCAAAATCACAATTTAGCACCCCTATAATTGGAATTTTGAACAATATTTAGCTTTTTATTCAAAATACTGAATTTCTTCTTCGTTTTGCTCTAAAACCCTATATATAATTCATCCAAATTGATATTTTTGAACAAATATCATAATGTATGAAGTTGGAAAAGCAGGGGCTTTATTTGCCCGAATTTGAGCACGATAATTGTGGAGCAGGATTTATATGCAGCCTCAAAGGTGAGAAGTCTAATGATATTATCCATAAGGCTCTGGAGATCCTGGATAAACTAGAGCATAGGGGTGCCGTGAGCGCCGATGGTAAAACTGGTGATGGAGCCGGTATTCTCATAGATATTCCACACGAGTATTTTACGGCAATCTGCGATTTTGAATTGCCTAAATCTGGCGACTATGCCGTAGGTAATGTTTTTCTTCCACAGAAAGAAAATCAGAGAGATTTTTGCGTTCAGGTCTTTGAGGAGAACATTAAAAAACAAGGACTTAAGCTACTCGGGTGGAGAGATGTGCCCGTGAATAGATCCATCCCGGGAAGGATAGCTATGGAAACTGAGCCCTTTGTGAAGCAGATCTTTGTTGGGAAAGAAGATGATAAACAAGATTTTTTCCATTTCAACTTAAAGCTATTTATTGCAAGAAAGGTCACAGAACATGCAATTTCCGCTTCTAAGTTGTCTGAAAGCAAATTTTTCTACCTGCCAAGTCTTTCTACCAAGATTATCATCTTTAAGGGACTTTTGATGCCCAATGATATTAAACTATACTATACGGATCTTATGGATCCAAGGGTGGTCACCAGATTGGCTTTGGTACATCAGAGATTCTCAACAAATACGTTCCCTACCTGGGATCTTGCTCAGCCTTTCCGATATATGTGTCATAACGGAGAGATTAATACTCTTAGGGGCAATGTTTCCAGGATGCGATCCAGGGAAGAGTTACTAAAAAGTGATCTCTTTGGAGAAGACATAAAAAGCATTCTACCTATTGTGCTTCCGGGAAAATCTGATTCTGCGCAGATGGATATGGTCGTCGAATTATTATTGATGACCAAGAGATCTCTACCAGAGGTGATGATGATGCTAGTACCTGAAGCCTGGGAAAAGAATACCGAAATGTCCGAGGCAAAACGCGCCTTTTACGAATATAATTCCTGCTTGATGGAGCCCTGGGATGGTCCTGCATCGATCCCCTTTACAGATGGTAATTACATCGGTGCGGTTCTGGATAGAAACGGGCTAAGACCATCAAGATATTCTGTTACTAAGGATGGTTATGTTATTATGTCTTCTGAAGTTGGAGTAGTTGATCTGAAACCTGAAAATATTGAATTTCATGGACGCCTGGAGCCCGGAAAGATGTTTCTGGTAAATATGGAAGAAGGCCGCATAGTGAACGATGAAGAGATCAAAGAAGAGATTGCAAATCTACGTCCCTATAAGAAATGGCTAGATAAGAATATTGTGCATTTAAGGGATATCCCCTATAACGACTGCCCGCTCTTTCTCAATGAGGCATCTCTGGAAAAAAGAAAAGCTGTTTTCGGGTATACCCAGGAAGATATCAATACCATCATTTTACCCATGGGTAAGAATGCAAAGGAACCCATCGGTTCCATGGGATCTGATACTCCTATTGCAGTTCTATCCGAGCGTCCCCAACTCATCTATAATTATTTTAAACAACTTTTTGCCCAGGTAACCAATCCGCCACTAGACGGGATTAGAGAAGAGCTGATCACAGATATCAGTCTTACCCTGGGAGAGGACCACAATATCTTTGATTTTACCGAACTCCATTGCCGAAAGTTGAAAATTCAGAACCCGGTAATCTCTAAGGAGGACCTTGATAAAATAAAGAACTATGATGCCAGCCCGGATTATAAGGTAGTCTCAATTCCCATATTGTACGAGATCAAAAAAGGTCATAATGGTCTGGAGGATGCCCTACAATCTGTCCTAAACCAGGCTTCGGATGCTATTGATCAAAATGCAAATATTATTATTCTTTCTGATCGAAACACCAATAAAGATCTGGCTCCCATCCCTGCGGTTTTAGCTTGTTCTTTTGTGAATAGTGGGCTTCAGAAACTCGGGAAGCGCTCCAAGCTCAGTATCATAATAGAATCTGCCGAACCCAGAGAAGTACATCATTTTACTTTGCTTTTCGGCTTTGGGGCGAGCGCAATAAACCCCTATCTGGTGAATGAGATCATCGGAGAGCAAATTGAAGAAAACGATATTACCGAATTTACTTTTGAAGAAGCTGTAAAGAACTACAACAAGGCGGTCGGCAAGGGTATTTTAAAGGTGATGAACAAAATTGGCATTTCCACGCTCAATTCTTATCGCGGATCTCAATTATTCGAATGCATAGGGATTAACACCAAGGTTGTAGAGAAATATTTCCCAGGAACGCCCACCAGAATACAGGGAATTGGGCTTTATGAAATTGAGAAGGAAATTGCCAAAAGACACAACAAAGCCTATTCCGAAAAAGAAATAGCTGCTAATCTTGAACTTGAGGTAGGAGGAGAATATCGCTGGAGACGTGATGGAGAGAAGCACATGTTTAACCCACTCTCTATAGCGAAGCTACAAAAAGCTGTTAGAGGTAACGAACCTGAGACCTATAAGGAGTTCTCGGAAATGGTAAACGAACAATCTAAAAACCTGCTTACCATCCGGGGGTTATTTGAATTTTCAAATTATGATCCTATTCCACTAGAAGAGGTGGAGCCATGGACAGAAATTGTGAAAAGATTCAAGACCGGAGCGATGTCTTATGGTTCAATTAGCAAAGAGGCTCATGAGAATTTAGCCATTGCCATGAACCGAATTGGTGGAAAGAGCAATTCAGGAGAAGGAGGAGAGGACGCCGAAAGATTCTACAAGAATGAAACAGGAGATTGGCGTAATAGTGCCATAAAGCAAGTAGCTTCGGGTAGGTTTGGAGTTACTTCAAACTACTTAACTAATGCCAAAGAAATTCAGATAAAAATGGCTCAGGGAGCCAAGCCAGGTGAAGGCGGGCAACTGCCAGGACCGAAGGTAAACCCTGCTATCGCTAAAACCAGAAACTCTACTCCTTATGTGGGACTAATATCCCCACCCCCCCATCACGACATATATTCTATTGAAGACCTTTCCCAACTGATCTACGATCTAAAATCGGCAAACAGAAAGGCGAGGATCAATGTCAAACTGGTATCAGAAGTAGGAGTGGGCACTGTGGCTGCCGGAGTGGCTAAAGCGAAGGCAGATGTTATATTAATTTCGGGCTTTGACGGAGGAACAGGGGCATCGCCCCTTACCTCCCTTAAGCACGCCGGATTACCCTGGGAACTGGGGATTGCCGAAGCGCAGCAAACACTGGTAATGAACGATCTTAGAAATCGGATTATCCTTGAATGCGACGGGCAATTAAAAACGGGAAGAGATGTTGCTGTGGCCTGTTTGCTTGGAGCTGAAGAATTTGGATTTGCCACTGCCCCGCTGGTAGCATCTGGTTGTATCATGATGCGGGTTTGTCATCTAAATACGTGTCCGGTAGGGATAGCTACTCAAAATCCGGAGCTTAGAAAGAAATTCGAAGGTAAGCCCGAACATGTGGTAAACTATATGTTTTTCGTTGCCCAGGAATTGCGCGAAATTATGGCCCAATTAGGATTTAGGACCGTAAATGAAATGGTTGGGCAGGTACACAAATTAGACAGAAAGAAAGCTATTGATCATTACAAGGCATCTGGTATTGATCTCAGCCCTATTTTGCATCAGGTTGACGTTCCTAAAGGAACCAAGTTCTACAACTGCCAAAAACAAAAACACGACATAAACAAGTCTATCGAATTTGAAATAATTGAGAAAGCTACTCCCTCTCTTTTCAGAAAGGAAAAAATAGCCCTCGACTTTCCAATTCACAATACAGACAGGGCAGTCGGTGCCATTATTAGCAATGAAATTTCAAAAACTTACGGAGCCGAAGGGCTTCCTATCAACACCCTTAAAATTAATTTTACCGGATCTGCAGGTCAGAGCTTTGGCGCATTCGCCACAAGAGGGCTTACGCTCACGGTAAATGGGAATACCAACGATTATTTAGGCAAGGGACTCTCCGGAGCAAAACTGGTAATAAAAGTACCTGATGGAGCCACCTTTGTTCCTGAAGAAAACGTGATTACAGGTAATGTTACCTTATACGGCGCAACAGCCGGTAGGGCTTATATCAATGGTAAGGCCGGTGAGCGTTTCTGTGTTCGGAATTCAGGTGCAAAAACCGTTGTGGAAGGGATTGGAGATCACGGATGCGAGTATATGACAGGCGGGGTTGCGGTAATCCTGGGAGAAGTAGGCCGGAACTTTGGGGCTGGAATGAGCGGCGGTATTGCTTATATCTACGATAAGAATAAAACCTTTGAGGCTAAATGCAATAAGGAAGCCCTCAATCTATTAGCTGTTGAGGAGGAGCAAGATATTAAACAACTACGAGATCTGATCGAAAGCCATTATAATTATACCATGAGCCCTCTGGCCCAGCGGATATTAGAAAATTGGGAAAGCTGCTTGCCTAAATTCATCAAAGTATTCCCGGAGGAATACAGGCAGGCACTGATTAGATTGGAAGAGGAAAAATTACAGACCACATAAGAAGAACATGGGAAAGATTACAGGATTTTTGGAGTTTGACAGAAAGGTGGAAGCTTATACTCCCGTAGAGGAAAGGGTAAAGCATTACAAGGAATTTACCCTTCCAATGAAGGAGAAGGAAATAAAGGACCAGGGTGCAAGATGCATGGACTGCGGTATTCCGTTTTGTCATAGTGGATGTCCCCTTGGGAATCTTATCCCCGATTTTAACGATGCTGTATATAGGGGCAAATGGGAAAAGGCAGCAAGCATATTACATGCCACAAACAACTTTCCGGAGTTTACAGGAAGGTTATGCCCTGCTCCATGTGAAGAGGCATGCGTATTAGGGATTAATGAAGATCCTGTATCCATAGAAAATATTGAAAAGAACATTGCAGAAACAGCTTTCAAGAAAGGATGGGTAATAGCCCAGCCGCCTTCCAAAAGGACTGATAAAACAGTTGCGATTATTGGCTCCGGCCCTGCAGGCCTTGCTGCCGCCCAACAATTAAACAGGGCAGGCCATACCGTTACTGTTTATGAAAGAGATGAAAAACCGGGAGGACTTCTCAGATATGGTATTCCGGATTTTAAAATGGAAAAGCACATTATAGACAGACGATTAGCAATTTTGGAAGAAGAAGGGATTAGTTTTAAATGTGGGGTTCATGTAGGGGTCGATGTGAAGGCGTCGGAACTCAAAAATGATTTTGATGCCATTGTGTTATCAGGAGGTGCTACCGTAAGGAGAGAGCTTCCTATTGAAGGTGCGGATCTAAAGGGAGTAGTTCAGGCGATGGACTTTCTCGCCCAAAACAATAGAAGGGTAGATGGAGTTAAAGATCTGGGAGAGGAGATTTTGGCGAATGAGAAGGACGTTGTTGTTATAGGAGGGGGTGATACTGGTTCTGATTGTATTGGAACTTCTTTTAGACATGGGGCCAAATCCGTTTCCAATTTTGAGATAATGCCCATGGCGACGGTAGACAGACCAAAAGATCAACCCTGGCCCTTTTGGCCAATGCGCCTACGCACAAGTTCGTCTCATAAGGAAGGAGCAGAGCGCTTCTTTAGTATCTCAACCAAGAAGTTTATTGGCGATAAAGATGGTAACCTAAAAGGACTGATCACGGCAGAGGTTGGATGGATCAGGGAGCCCGGAAAGCGTCCTGTGCTTAAGGAAGTTGAGGGAACCGAAAAAGAATGGAAATGCGAATTGGCATTGTTGGCCCTTGGCTTTACGGGTTCTGAAATGACCATAGCCGAACAGCTGGGTCTGGAAGCAGATTCAAGAACGAATATCAATGCAAATACGGATAATTACATGACCAATGTACCGGGAGTTTTTGTTGCCGGTGATCAGCGCAGAGGGCAATCACTTATTGTTTGGGCGATATCTGAGGGCAGACAAGCAGCGTATCATGTAGACACTTACCTGATGGGGAGTTCAGAATTACCTTTAAAAGGAGAAGGCGATTTGCCTAGAGTATAAATTAGTTATTGTTTGAGTTGATTGGGGGTTACTTTATTTAAGGTGACCCTCATCATTTTATTTGGTTCCGAAGTTTTTGAAGCTCTGCCTTCCTGGCCCCTATTTGTTTTTTAATACCGTGATCATCTCCTTTATGTTTTTCCACCCTCCAATAGCCACCACAAGGGTCACTATGATATACCAAAGGATAATTAAAACGTAAAGAATAGTCCAAAACCAGTATTCCATAGCTTATATTTTCTTATATAAAATGAGCTTCATTTTGGAGCCAAAATACATGCATATCCCGGCAATAAAGTAAGTGGCTATTCCAAACTTATAGGGACCTATGGCTAAAACCATTTGTTGAGTAGCCTCTACCTCTTGCAAAACAAGGTATGAAATAGGGATTAAACTTCCAGAAATTATCGCGGCAATGGCGCCCCAATTATTCGCTTCTTGCCAATAACATGCAGCGATCAAAAGTACGCTCATGCTAGATAAGTAAATTGTTCCGGTTACCTGCATATATACCCATAGATCTCCTTTTAAAGGGTACCATAGTCCATATAGCAAGAGAAATATTCCGGTAAATCCGATTAATAGTCTATTCCACAACAACCCTTTTTTATCGGACCACAAACCCTTGTGTATAGGTTTCATTATGTCGTTATAAATGACAGAACTCCAGGCGAGCAGGTAGGACGAGTTTGTGGACATATCTGCCGCAAGCATCGCCGCTACTAGTATTCCAATCAGACCCACCGGTAAAACCTCTGCTATCAGATTAGGCATCGCCATGATCGCATTTGAACCGCTAAACTGATCTGATCCAAAGTAATACAAGGCAGCAATACCTAAGAGCGCGGGAAGGGCAAAACGGACGATAAAAAATGGTGAAGTCCCTATATAAATTTTCTTTGCAGTAGTAGTATCTCTGGCGGCAAGCACCCTGGCAATTATGGTTTGCCAGGTCAGCACCACAGCAAAGGCCAGAAGAATATCGAGCGCTATTCTATCCCATCCATACTGACCCCCTTCAAATGGGTTAAAGGCCCCAGGTCCAATTTGCTCCTGCATTGTTAAAAGCATATCAAACCATCCAAATTTAACCACAAATAAGGTGACGGCTGCTATAAGCCCAATGCTCATCACAACAAATTGGAGATAATCTGTAATAAGCACTGAAATCATTCCTCCAAGAATAGTATAAAGGGCCACACCAAGGAGTATTGTCGTCATGATTATTTCCAAATAAGCAAATTCGAAACCACAGACAATTGCTAAAAAATTCCCTGCCTGCCTCAAGAAGACGCCCATATTTAACAATCCGCCAAGTACAATAACCACACCGCTAGCCCACCTCACTTTCTCCCCAAACTTGTCTTTAAACAATTCGGGTAATGTAATCACCTTATTATCTCGAAGGGGTTTAATGCAAAAACCTGTTTTGCCTACAATAAACATGGCCAAGGCCAAGGCAATACCCGGAGTAATCCCTGCAAAACCGTACTTAAAACCTAATTCGGCATTGGCCATGCAAGTAGCAATACCAAATTCCGTTGCTGCCAGAGATGCTATCCCCAAATAGAGATTGACACTTCTTCCGGCCACTAAAAAATCATCTACACCGCTTACGAACTTACGCATCCATAGACCAGCAGCCACTGTGCCAGCAAGGTATAGAAGCACAATTATTCCGTCAACCAAGAGGTCAAAATTCGTCATTTAGGAAATCAATAGATCGTTGACAATTTTTTGTAACCCATTGACAACTACTTCTGTAATTCTTTTAGCTTTCTCTTTGGTGGCATAGGAAGGATCTCCGTAAACGCCGTTAGCAGTAATTTCTTTAATGGAACGATATAACGATACCTGGGGCCCGTGTAGCATATCTCCTTTGGCCCAGGAGAAGGTTTCAGAATGCTTTCCTTTTTCAATAAGATCTGTCTTAACAAGATGGGGAGCAATAAGAAGCATCAGAGAAGTTTCAAATTCCCCGGCATGTCCTGTCCCATTAGGCCCACTTTCATTTAATTCAACGAGCTCCTTTCCTACAAATTTCCACCATGTAAGCAAGGCTATTTTTATGTTAGGGTATCGATACCCTAGTTTTTCAACCAATAACTGCCCCACTCCCTGATTACCTCCATGACTGTTCAGCAGAATGACATTTTTAAAACCGTGATGAGCTACAGAGGTAACCAGATCTTCTACCTGTTGCATAAAGGTTTCATGCCTGAGGGTCAAAGAACCGGGAAAATCCATATGATGTTCTGAACAACCTACACTTACGGCAGGTAGAACGATGACCTTATCCGGGATAAGTTCATGCAAACTCCTCGCGAAATGTTCTCCTATCAGCCTATCTGTCGCCAAAGGCAAATGGGGACCATGCTGTTCTGTCGCGGCCAGTACTAAAATTAGTGGAAGCTCTTTATTGAGCTGCGCTATCTGAAGTGTTGTAAGTTCGTCGTAAATCATTTGTCTAGTTTTTAACAGCCCACATTTCGACTTCTACCAGCAGGGTCATTAGGAGTCCGGACTCAACCGCAGTTCGAACAGGTTTGGGATCACTGAAATAGTGTTTGTATACCTCATTAAATCTGGGCCATTGATCAATCTCCTTTATATAGACATTTACTTTGAAAACATCCTGCAAAGAACAACCTGCAGATGCAAGTTGTAAACTACAGTTATCCAAAGTAAATGCCGTTTGTTCTTCTATAGTTTCCCCAATAACATTTCCCTCTTTATCAATGGCCGCCTGACCCGAGATAATCACCAACTTCCCGGGGTCAACTTCCAAAACTGGTGAATACGGTCCGGCAGTCTTATGTTGACCAGCACCCTCAGGTAAACGTTTGGCAGGAGAGGAAGTAGCCTTCTGTCCTTTGGTAAAAAGCGGCATATAACCGGTAAATCCGACTATTTTCCAGACTTCACCAACCTTTCTGCATCTGTAAAGTGTTTGCCAATCTGTACTGATCTCTTCCCCGCTCTTCCGCTTTATTGGTCCAAAGAATTTCTTGTGCAACAACGCAAAATCACCCTTAATTTCAATATCCTGCATTACCGTTACCCTGTGAAGTGCATCTTCGGGATCCTCTACCAGATCGAGTTCAGCGAATTCGGCCGCCTGTTTAAGCCATTCTTCCTTATACGAGTCAAGGTCTGGAAACTTTAATTTCCATTTGTCTACATCCGGTTGCTTTCCTGCATCTACCCCTATAAATCCGTCAGTTATAAAATCCTCAGTTACCATATCCCAATCCTGAGATACAAAAGCCTTGATGTCCCTATTTACCAACATTTCCCATAGGTAGTTCTTATCCTGATCCTGCTGAAATGGATTGTTTTTCATGATCTAAATTCTTTATGGTTTAGCTGATAGTTCTTTATGGCATTCCTATCCGGTTTTACCCCAAGGCCTTTGCCTTCAGGAAGATATACATACGGAGGTTCAAACTTCAGAGGGGTTTCTAGCAAATCGTGCTCACGGATCAAACGTCCAAAAATATCGCTTGGCCAAATGCAAGAGAGTGCAGCAGCTGCAGAATGAACATACATGGCTTCAAGGATACCCAGATCTATCTCCGAGCCGTGCCAGCATGGATATTCAGCTGCAGTGGCTATGTGGTCTAGTCTTTGAAAATTAGCCAGACCGCAATTGAAATTAAATCCGTCAACCGCTTCCTGTTGGATGGCCTGGACAGCATCTTTTATTCGTTGACCGTGAAGTACGTAGGGTAAGGATACGTGCAGTACAATAGGAATTGAACTATATTGCCGAAGGCGGGCATATTCGGAAAGTTGCCAACGCGGGATTGGATCTTCAAGGCAAAGAACATTGGAAGTTTCCTGAAGTCCATCAATACGTTTTCTGGTTTCAAAACCGTATTGCCATCGCTCGTTAGGGTCTAATATTACCTGCATTCCAGGAGCAGAATCTGCTATGGCCTGGCACCAAGCCACGACCTTATCCTCCAGATCCGTCTTAAACTTTAGACAGTCATAGCCCATGTTTTGAAATTTTATTGCCAGGTCTGCTATTTCTTCGGGCTTGCGGTGGCTAGACCAGGCTCCTACCTTCACTTTGTCCCTTACCGCACCGCCTAGTAGCTCTACGACTTTTAAGTCCTTTAGTCTGGCATAGGCGTCCCATAGTGCACATTCAAATCCGTCATATTCCCGGCTGAACGCAAAGGGCAATTTCTGCAATACCAGGGAAGTTATATCTGCTCCGAGTAAAATTTGGCATATATCTTCAACTGTTTTCCAGTGATGGCCTCGGTAACATTCTCCCCAGCCGATAATGCCATTTTGTAGTTCTAGCTCTATCAACAATTTAGGGATCTCATCAAACTGCAAATTCCAACCGGCCTTTGCTCCTACCGGAAGTTTATGCAGCGGCTTATTTATGCCTTTACTTTCAATGGTTCCAGGATGTGTGGGTACTAGAACCTCATAAAGATGAATACGTACTATTTTCATAAATCCTATTTCTCACCTATAAAACTGTTACTGTACAGTAGATTGGTAAAACCAGCATCAACGGGAATGGTATGTCCGGTGATAGATCTTGCCAGGTCTGATAAGAGAAATACCGCTGCGTTTCCACAATCACGTGCAGTTATTAGATGGTTTAGACTTTGATATTCCACTTTCTGTTCTTCTTCCCAGGCTTTGGGATCATCGGCCCAGGATGCCACCGCACTTCTATTTTGTTCAGAATCAATATATCCAGGGGCAATGGCGTTGCACCGAATACCAAGCTTCCCCAATTCAACGGACATTCCGCGGGTAAGACCTTCCACGGCTGCCTTCGCACTGGAATAAAGCGCATGTCTCGAGGTAGTTTTTCTCGCATGAACTGATGACACATTTACTATATGACCTGTATGGTTGTTGGCTATAAGCTGATTTGCAAATGCTTTGGCCACTAACCAAACACCTTTTATATCTACACCATAAAGGAGGTCAAATTCGGCTTCTTTAACCAGATGAGCATTCTTTCGAAGCCCTATCCCGGCATTATTTACCAGGCCATCTATTACCCCACACTGTTCATTGATCTTAGCAAAGATATGAGCTACATCATCCGAATGACTGATATCTCCCGGAACCGCAATTGCATTAGGATATTTTTTGGCTGCCTCAAAGGTTTTCTTTTCATCTATGTCATTGATAATTAGCTGCCCTCCACAAGCTGCGAGGGCCTCACATATTCCCGCACCAACACCCACTCCTGCACCGCCGGTAACCAAGTATTTTTTCCCTGTAAAATTGATATTCAACATAGATTCCAGTGTTCTAATTCAAAAATCACCTTTCATGGTGTTAGTAAGTAGCCCGCCCACCCGAAAGGTCAAATATATAGCCCGTGGTGAAACTGGCCTCTTTAGAAACTACCCAACATGCCATTGCGGCCACTTCTTCTGGAGTACCCAACCTGCCCATGGGAATTTTTGAGGTCATGTAGGCCATCATCTCCGGATCGGTATCTTTATTCATAGGAGTTGCGATCACAGCGGGAGCAATTCCATTTATGGTTATCCCAGTTTGAGCATATTCTTTGCCCAGACCTTTAATCAGTCCTATCAGTCCGGATTTGCTGGCAACATAGCCCGCCATGCCCGGATTTCCCTCTTTACCTCCAATGGAGCTGAGATGTACAATACGCCCATAATTCTGCTTCAGCATTTGTGGAAGGACTGCTTTGGTAAGCAAGAACGAACCGGTAAGATTTACTTCAACCACCTTTCTAAAATCTTCTACCGGATAGTCGATGATCTTAGTGGACGAAGGTCCTATTATGCCCGCTGAATTTACTAAGATATTTAATCGCTCCTCATCCACCACAATTTTCTGTATCACCTTATTCAATTCCTTTTTATCGCAGATATCGCAAAGGTGAATATCAGTTTTAAATCCTTCTGTGGCAAACTCCTTCTTAGATTGCAGAAGATCTTCTTCTAGTATATCAATAAGATGAACAGTGGCCTTTTCCTGGAGCAGCCGTTTGGCCACAGTTCTCCCTATACCTCTTGCTCCTCCGGCAATTACGGCGACCTGATCCTGAAATCTTATCATAGAACTATGAGTAAATAACTACGATTCAATTTAGGGAATATCATTACATAATCCCATATTTCTCAAATGCTTCACAAGCAGACATACCTTCAGAGATTGCTTTTTGAACAGTCTTCTCTCCCCTGGCTTTTTCTAATGCCGCATGGATAACATCTTTTTCAATATTTCTGGGAATCACACAGACTCCATCGAGGTCTCCAAATATGATATCTCCAGATTCGATCCAAGCCCCATTCATTTCAACAGGGATCCTAAAATCTACCACTTTTCCTCTTGGACCCTGGTCTTGGGCATATCCTCCATATGAAAAGGTGGGGAAATCCAATGTCAGGATGCCATTTGTATCCCGTGAATATCCATTGACTACGGCACCAACTGCACCACATTTCATAGCCCTAGTGCTCATTAATTCTCCCCACAATGCATAGGTCGGGGATGAACCTGTACAAATGTACACTTCATTTTCTTTAAGGTCGTCCAAGGCTTTAAGCATCAGGCCAAAGGGCTTGTTAATATCCTCATTGCTTTCTAGTAAGGTAGGGGTTATTGGTTCGTCAGCTTCTAGAACTGTCATAGCTCTTCCGGCGACAACCATATGCGATCTCAGAGGCTGAATTTCAGGAGGCAAGAATTGATACAGATAACCCTTCTGATCCATTACATCACCTATTACTGCAGAAAACAGTTCTTTTTTCATGAGAGCAAACAGCTCATTATCATTTTTCCAAATCATAGACGGTATTTATGAATTGTATCTTTTTGATGCTACATCCAAAATGTTGTAAATGGCACTAAAACAAAATTGTCATCTATACACTAACAATGCTACTAAATTTTCAACAGGAATTGATACAAATCCAACCAATCTATGGCTTTACCTATACTTTAATTGCAAATCTGATCTTATTTTCCTTCAAATAGCAAATTTTTAGGTGTAATTTTAATCAAATACTTTAGGATATATGGAGCCTGAACGAATTGACCGTAGTAATTATAAAAACCAATCTTTTAGTATTCGGTATTTGGATGGTCCAAATTTCTTTCGTGTATGGCATTATCATCCAGAAGTCGAATTGGTATTTATTCTTGAAAGTACGGGGACGCAATTCGTTGGAGATAGCATAGAAAGATTTCAAGCTGGGGACGTTTTGTTAATCGGTAAGAACTTACCTCATTTAATGCTAAATGACCGTGAATATTTTGAACCTTCCTCCAGGCTTCTGGCCCGGGCTATCGTTATCAATTTTAAGCGGTTTTTTACCGGACGCGAATTTTTAGAGCTTGCGGAAATGGGGTTAGTAAATAAACTGCTAACGCTTGGTGATCGTGGAATTAAGTTTGATGAATCGGTAGCGCAGCATGCTATTGCATCTGCACAGCGGATTCTTGAGCTTAAGGAAGAAGAACGAATTATTGAACTCTTAAAGCTATTGGGTATGCTGGCCAGGTCTTCTGATTATCGATTACTTTCTAGTCTGGGGTTTTCAAACACTCTGGGGGAAGTTGAAAATAGTCGGATGGGAAAAGTGTATGATTATGTTATGAATAATTTTAATCATAAGATAAGCTTGAAGGGGGCTGCCGAAATTGTTCATATGAATCCGACTGCTTTCTCGAGGTACTTTAAAAAAAACCATAAAAAGAACTTTACGCAATACGTGAATGAGGTTCGTATAAGGTATGCTTGCAAGCTACTTCAGGAGAAGCGTCATAATATTTCTGAAGTGTGTTATTTGGTTGGTTTTAATAATATCTCGAATTTCAACAGACAATTTAGATCTATCAAGAATTTATCGCCTAGAGAGTTTATGAAGTCGTATGAATTCTGATATATTGTAGAGATGATTTTGGGGCAAAAAAAAGCACCTATCATAAAAATGATAAGTGCTTTTAAAAGAAGGCGGCGGCCTACTCTCCCACTTGGTATAGCAGTACCATCGGCGCAGACGGACTTAACTTCCCTGTTCGGAATGGTAAGGGGTGAACCCCGTCGCCATGGCCACCTGAGTCTTTGTTGTTAGTTATTGGTTGTTGGTTGTTGGTAAAAACCTAGCAACAAGCAACGATCAACTAACAACGCTTCGCCTTGGGCGAAGCTATATCGTAACATATTGGGAGGATAAAACACACTTAAAGTTTTTAATTAAAGTAAGGGGTAAGTCCTATAAAGCAACATTATATAAGGCTAACCCTGGCGCAAGCCTAACGGACTATTAGTACCACTCGGCTACGAACATTACTGCTCTTACACCTGTGGCCTATCAACGTGGTGGTCTCCCACGGCCCTTTAAAGAAATCTCATCTCGCGGCGGGTTTCGCGCTTATATGCTTTCAGCGCTTATCCCTTCCCGACTTAGCTACCCGGCAATGCCCCTGGCGAGACAACCGGTACACCAGCGGTCGGTCCGACTCGGTCCTCTCGTACTAGAGTCAGCTCCGCTCAAATTTCTAACGCCCGCAGTAGATAGAGACCGAACTGTCTCACGACGTTCTGAACCCAGCTCGCGTGCCACTTTAATGGGCGAACAGCCCAACCCTTGGGACCTTCTCCAGCCCCAGGATGTGACGAGCCGACATCGAGGTGCCAA